>NZ_JBXAXY010000005.1:0-98942 GCF_056782015.1 Dellaglioa sp. CoH-57-MRSF-17
CGAACACAGAAGTTAAGCTTCTTAGCGCCAAGAGTAGTTGGGGGTCGCCCCCTGCGAGGGTAGGACGTTGCCATGCTAATAATAAATAAAAAAAGGACATTAACATAATTGTTAATGTCCTTTTTTTATGCGATTGTAAAATAAAAAGCCGCTTACCGGATTTGAACCGGTGACCCCCACCTTACCATGGTGATACTCTACCTACTGAGCTAAAGCGGCATTACTATAAAAGTCTATAGTAATATTAAAAATAAATCAACCTAAATTTAAACAATCAAAACACTAGAATTATTTATGGAATTCGTAAGCAACGGAGATAGTGACTCAATGGAAAAGATAGTTAAGGTATGCATTGCTCGTGAACAAAGAGTATAAAGGGTACCAAGATCATTTTTTGAAATATAATTTTTTTTTGAAATATCAAAAGCAATAACAGAATCAAATTCCAAGCCTTTAGCTAAATAAATAGGTAATATTATTGTTTCTTCTGGAATTTTTCTGTCGCCATCTGTAACCATTGTTAATTTTACTAATGATCTGAGTTCACTATATAGTAATTTACATTCAGCCAAATTTTTAGTGATGATAGTTACTGGTTGGTTATTAGTATCACCATTTTTAATTAGGGCTATTAAAGATGCTAGTGCAGAAGCCCGGGTTTTACTAAAGTATATTTTAGGTAATTCGCCATGACGTGTGAATGATTCAATGCTATTTCCGTCTGGTAGCAATGATTTTGCAAAATTAGTAATTTCAAATGTTGATCGGTAACTTTTATTTAAAATAATTAAATTAGTTTTTTTAACTTGTAAAATATGATTTAAATTTTCTAAAAATTTAGCTGGTAAGATTAAATCATAGAATAAAGCTTGCTCACTATCTCCTAAAAGTGTTAATTTAGCGTTAGGAAAACAATTTTTTAAATATAAGAGTTGCAGCGGAGAGTAATCTTGAATTTCATCAATAAAAAGATGTTCGATATTTCTATTTTGACCATCACCCGTTAGTAAGTCTCGTAGCAATAGTAGTGGTGTGGCATCTAATAACGTGATTTTATGAAGCTCTAAGTTTGATTGGAATGATTTTTTTTCTTCTATTGAAATTGTAATTTCAAGGAATTTAGCATATTGCTCATAAATATCAATAAAATAATTATTGTAAATCGCATCATATACAATATTAAAGCGATCTTTTAATATAATGGTACCAATATATGATATTTCTTTATCAATACTATCAAATTCATCGCGTTCATAATCACTTAAATATGTTTCATATTGAGAATCAGATAACGAATCAATTTCTTCACGCATCCAATCAGATTCTGCCATTTCGGCAATTCTAGTTTTTAATCGTTTTGTTAGTGTATTTTTTGTTGCGGTAAATTTATCTGATGACAACATATTATGTGGTAGATGTGTAAATATATTAGCGATTTCTTCTTTTTTAAAGAACGGGATACCTTCATAAATGATATCTGTGAAGGCTAATTCAGATGAATCTACTGCATTTAAGTAATTTTCAATTGTTTTTTTTAAAAGTGCATTACCTCTTAAATCAGATGAAGCATGTTTATTGTTTGACTCATAATTTTCAAATAAGGTTTCAACCTTTAATCCTTGAAAACGATTAGAGAAGAATTCGGCTAACGTGACTTGTCTCATGTTCTTTTCGCCCAGGCTAGGTAGTACATCGGAAATATAGTGACTGAAAAGTAGATTTGGAGAAAATAATATAATTTGATCCGCATTTAGTGATGTTCTTGAGTGATAGAGTAGAAATGCAATACGTTGTAGAATAGCGGATGTTTTCCCACTTCCGGCAACCCCCTGGACAACTAATAAGTCACTTGTTGTATCTCGAATAATTGTGTTTTGTTCTTGTTGAATTGTAGAAACAATATTTTTCATCTGTGTGTCACTTTGTTCGCCTAAAACTTGTTGCAATAATTCATCGCCAATTGTTTCATTGGTATCAAACATCGATAGGATTTTACCTTCTTTAATTTGAAATTGACGTTTTTTGGATAATTCTGTCATTTGAGTTCCTTGTGGTGTCTTATAAGAAATATGACCCAATGCGCCGTTATAATAAATACTTGAAATAGGTGCACGCCAGTCATGTATTAGAAAATTTTGATGATCATCTACTAGAGAGGCTAGACCAATATAGAGTTGTTCCTGTTCTGGATCGCCATCGTCTTGGATGTCGATACGTCCAAAATAAGGTGAATCGCCTAATTGTTTTAAAGTATGAACCTGTTTTTCTAATATTTCTTCAGTTTGGATAGTCGTGGCGACCAATTGTTTCTGTTGTTGCACTTCGGCATTCGTTTCAATTCTATCATCAACTTCAAAAGTATTGATTTTGGCATTATCTACATAGTTTTTTTCAACTGATGAGGTTTCTTTATGTGCTTTTTCACATAGTTCGGCTGTTTTAATAGATTGGTGATTAATTTCAGTAATAATTGAATCAACTCTATTTTGTTCGATTTCTTCTTCTGACATCTTAATGCCCCCTTTGTACTATTGACCTAGTTTAAAGGTTTTTGAAATATTCGTCTAGTATTTAATATTATTTGATTTTTTCTGTTGAACACGCTACACTTACACTAATAGATAATTCATTGATTATTGCGAAGTAGGAACGCCAACTAGAACAGGGACATACTGATTTTGCTGGAAGGTATGGTGGCGGACTGAATTGGATATATGAGAATTTTGGGTAACCTCCTTATCGGTAAGTGGCAGAATTTTATTCTGCAATTTAGGTGGTACCACGAGACAGTCGTCCTATTGTTATTTACTAACAATAGGACTTTTTTTATAGATAGAAAGGGAGCGTAAATATGACAAAAAAAGTAGTCTTATCAGGGGATCGACCTACGGGGAAACTACATATCGGGCACTACATCGGTTCATTAAAGAATCGTGTTGAAATGCAAAATTCTGGTGATTATGAGATATTCATCATGATTGCTGATCAACAAGCTTTGACAGATAACGCACGTGATCCGGAAAAAATTAAAAATAGTTTAATTCAAGTAGCGTTAGATTATCTAGCGGTTGGTATTGATCCAAACAAATCAACTATTTTTGTTCAATCTCAAATTCCTGCATTAACGGAACTAACAAGTTATTACTTGAATTTGGTAACTGTTTCTCGCTTGGAACGTAATCCTACAGTTAAAGCTGAAATTCAACAAAAGAATTTTGAACGCAGTATTCCTGCCGGATTTTTTGTTTATCCGGTTAGCCAGGCTGCAGATATTACAGCATTTAAAGCAACAGTTGTACCTGTTGGCGATGATCAAGAACCAATGATTGAACAAACACGCGAAATCGTTAGAAGTTTTAATACAATTTATCAACAAGATATTCTTGTTGAACCAGAAGGTGTCTTCCCTCCAAAAGGGCAAGGACGTTTACCTGGATTAGATGGTAATGCAAAAATGAGTAAGTCACTAGGAAACGGGATTTTCCTTGCCGATGATGCGGAGACATTGAAGAAGAAAGTAATGTCAATGTATACAGATCCAGATCATATTCATGTTGAAGATCCAGGTAAAGTTGAGGGTAACATGGTATTTACTTATCTTGATATCTTTGATAAAGATACTGAAAAAGTTGCCGAACTTAAGGCCCAGTATCAAGCAGGTGGCTTAGGCGATGTTAAAATTAAACGTTATTTAAATGAAGTACTTGAAGCTGAGTTAGCTCCAATTCGTGAACGACGAGCTGAATTAGCTAAAGATCCTGAAGCCATTTATGCAATGTTAAAAGCGGGTAGTGATAAAGCTAATGCTGTTGCAAACCAAACATTGAACGAAGTTAGAGATGCGATTGGAATTAATTATTTTAACTAGTTCGGTTGTGAAACGTTTCTTTGATTTAGTATGAGGTGAGTAATAATGGAAAAGTTTGTTTTATTGGATTTGGGTTCAAATTCGGTTCGATTATCAATTAACGAACAACTTGATAATGGACAATTTAAAGAAATTAAGCGTTTAAAATCGGAAACACGATTATCTGAAGGGATGGGGAAATCCCGAGTGTTACAGGAACATGCGATGGCTAGGACAATTGAAGCCTTAGTTAGTTTTAAAAAACAATATGATATTTATGGACCGGTTGCTGTACATGGAATTGCCACTGCAGCTGTACGAATGGCTCGAAATCAAAAAGAATTTTTACGTCGAATTAAAGAGGCAGTTGGTGCTGATATTGAAGTTTTAAGTGGGGATGATGAAGCTTATTACGATTATATGGGTGTAATGGAAGCCTTACCAATTCATGATTGCTTGATTTTGGATACAGGTGGCGCAAGCAGTGAATTAATCCATGTGGTTAATCGAAAAGTGGTACATCTTGTGAGTTTGCCATTTGGTGCAGTGACTTTATCCGAAAAATATTTAAAAAATGAACAGATTACGAGTAAAGAATTATTTCAGTTAATGGAGTACTTGGTGACCGCTTTTCAAAAGTTGGAGTGGTTGAAGGAAGCAATGGAGTTGCCCCTCGTACTACTTGGCGGCTCAAATCGAATTATTGGACGTTTAAACCGCAAAAAACAGAAGCTAATTAATACGGAGGCAATTAATGGCTATCAATTGTCACGTAAGGCAGTTTCATTAACTTTTGAGGACTTGGTAGGCTTGACGACTAAAAAGCGTGCACAAGTCAGTGGTATAGCTTCTAACCGTGCGGATATTATTGTAGGTGGAATTGCACCAGTTGTTGTTCTGGGACAATATTTAAATTCTGTTGGTGTCATTTTTTCTGAAAGTGGTGTCCGAGAAGGTTATTTAACAACTAAATTAGGTAAATAAAAAGACATCAAAAATTGATGTCTTTTTATTTTGGTAAAATATCTTCGAATGTCATTGCTGATAAAAATTTTTGAATGCGTTCTGTAGGGTGATTGAAAAATTCGTCTGGTGAACCATTAAATAAGATATTGCCATCTTCTAGAAAAATGATATTATTGGCAACAGCTTTTGCAAAGGCCATATTATGAGTAACGATAACCATTGATTTTTTTTCTATATCCAACTTAAGTAGAACTCTTAAAACCTCTGCTTCTAATTCAGGATCTAGTGCAGAAGTTGGTTCATCAAATAATAAATATTTAGGATTCATTGCCATTGCTCTAGCAATAGCTACACGTTGTTGTTGACCACCAGATAACTGGCTTGGATAGTAATTAGCACGATCTGAAAGACCGACTAATTCTAAAAGTTCTTCAGCGCGTTGTGCAACAATTAATTTTTGTTCCTTTAAAACGTGAAGGGGTCCTTCCATAACATTTTTCAAAACAGTTAAATGAGGAAATAAGTTATAGTCTTGGAAAACCATACCTGTTTCACGACGAACTTCCAAAATTGTTTTTTCACTGATTGGTTGGGTAAAGTCGATCTTTTTATCATCTAATGAGTAGAGACCTTCTTCGGGTTGTTCTAATAAATTAAATGAGCGTAATAAGGTTGATTTACCGGAACCAGAAGGACCAACGATGACGGTTGTTTCGTTTTCTGGTAATTCAAATGACAACGATTTTAAGACTTTATGTTGGTCGAAGTATTTATTAACATTTTCAAATTTAATCAAAGTTAAGACCTCCTAGTTATTTTTAATGTAACGCGATGTTCTTTTTTCTAGATAATATTGACCAACGTTTAAAATTGAGCAAAAGACTAGATAAACGACCGCTACTTCACAGTATAAGGTCATAGGTTCATAAGTTCTTGCCGCAATTTGTTGACCAACGGAAAACATTTCGACAATCGTGATTGAGAAGGCTAATGACGTATCCTTTATTAAACCAATGAAACTATTTGATAAAGGTGGAAGTGAGACCCGTGCTGCTTGTGGTAAAATAACGCGAAATAACACGGTTGTGTGTGTCATACCAATGGCGTAACCAGCTTCCCACTGACCTTTTGAAATTGATAGAATAGCTGCACGAATTGTTTCCGATGCATAAGCACCAACGTTTAATGAAAAAACAATAACAGCGGCACTGAATGCGCCGAATTCAACTGTATAAGGTGCTGGTAATCTAGGTAGTCCATAAAATAGGATAAATAATTGCACAATCAAAGGCGTTCCTCTGAAAATCCAAACATAGAATGAAAAGAATGCTTTACCAATCCCTTTTAAAATTTGGGTGAAGGTACTGCCTTTTTTTATATCTGATATTCGAACTAGTGCGGTGATAATTGCGATGATGATCCCGATAACGAATGAAATTATCGTCAAAGGGATAGTGTAGCGAATTCCAGCTTCTAAAATGGTTGGGAGTGAATCAATAACAAGTTTCATAAACGCGGAACCTCTCTTAATCTATTATTAATAAAAAAAGACTGATGACAAAATGGATTTTGCACCAGTCCTTTTGGAATTATTTATTTGTGATGTCGCTACCAAAATATTTTTTTGATAGTTTTGATAATGAGCCATCAGCACGTAATTCTTTAAGTGCTTTGTTTAATTCTTTTTGTAATTTTGGGTTGTCCTGTTGGATTAAGCCAGCAACTTTTAATGCTGGAATTTCAGAACCTGTTGAAATTGTTTTAATGTTCGTATCAGGTTTTTCTTTTAAGTATGAATAGACAGCATCGTTACTGTTAATGGTACCATCAGCCCGACCATCTAGGATTAAACTGATTGTATTTGCAAAATCATCTGTTGAGACAACATCAGCACCAAGGCGTTCAGCATCGGCTCCATTTTCACTTGTAACCGTTTGTGCCATCTTTTTACCCTTAATATCTTTAATCGTTTTAATAGAAGAGTTATTATTTTTGACGACTAAAATTGATTTTGAATAAATATAAGGTGATGTAAAGTTGTATTTATCTTGACGTTCTTTTGTAACACCAACGTTGTTTAAAACAACGTCGTATTTGTTAGCATCTAATCCTGCAACTAATGAATCCCATTTTGATTCGATAAATTTAGGCGTTAAATCCATTTTTTTAGCTAATTGTTTACCAAGATCAACTTCGAAACCAGTTAATTTATTGTTACTATCGTGGTAACTATAAGGGCGGTAAGTACCTTCTAATCCGATTGTTAATGTACCCTTTGTTTGTGTTACATCGGATGCTGTATCTTTCGATTTACCGCAGGCGGTTAAAGCAAGAGCAATCAATAACACACTGGCAAGACTTAATATTTTTTTCATTTTAGTACGCCCCTTTTTTTAAAAGTAATATATTATCTATCTATAATAGCGTAAAATAAGCTAAGAAACCAATTATTTCTCTTACTAAAAGTAAAAACAACAAAAAGGACTAAGGTAATGACAAAATTTATAAAATTTTATCAAAAAAAATGGCATGATAGATTAATAACCTTATTAAATGACAATCTTATTTCAGATGATGAAAAATTAGAAATAGAAACGCATGCTCTTAATCATGAATTAGGGGATCAGATGACTGAAAATTATATAGCAGATTTTACCTTGCCAGAAGGTATTGCGTTTAATTATTTAGTTGATGGAAAAAAGATGACGGTCCCAATGGTAACTGAAGAACCTTCTGTAATTGCGGCAAATAATAATGGGGCAAAAATAATTGCATCTGCGGGTGGATTTACAACAAAAATTAAATCACGCTTAATGATAGGTCAAGTTATTTTAGAAAATATTGATGATGCGGATAACGTTATCAACCAAATTAATGAACAACAATTGAATTTAATTAAAATAGCGAATGCTGCTCGTCCTTCACTTGTAAAACGAGGCGGTGGCGCACGTTGGGTCAGAGTTCGAAAACTAGCAGCTGATCTAATTTCGGTAGATTTAGCAGTAGATGTTCAAGAAGCAATGGGCGCTAATAGTGTAAATACAATGATGGAGGCAGTTGGTGAAACGCTGCAAACACAGTTTAAACAAGACGTCCTTATGAGTATTCTATCCAACTACGCAACAGATTCATTAGTTGAATCAAGCTGCTCAATTCCTTTTACGTTGTTAGATTCTGCAGAAATTAGTGGTGAACACATAGCTAAGAAAATTGTCTCAGCAAGTCGAGTGGCTCAACTTGACCCATATCGTGCCGTCACACATAATAAAGGTATTATGAATGGGATTGATGCGGTTCTCATTGCTTCGGGAAACGATTGGCGTGCCGTTGAAGCAGGTGCTCATGCTTATGCTAGCCAAGATGGCCAGTATCGTGGCTTGACGAAATGGTCGATAGTCAGTGATAATTTAGTTGGCATAATTAAATTACCAATGCCCATAGGAGTTGTTGGGGGTTCGATTGATATTGTCCCAATGGTTCAAATTAATAAAAAAATGATGGGTATTCGATCAGCAAAAGAGCTTGCTAGTTTGGTTGCAAGTGTTGGGTTAGCTCAAAATTTAGCGGCACTTAAAGCACTTGTTTCTGAGGGTATTCAAAAGGGACATATGGGTCTTCAACTAAAATCACTGGCAGTTAAAGTTGGCGCTGTAGACGAAGAAGTGGCACAATTAACTGAGTTATTAAAAAATGAGAATCGACCAGATACAGAGGTTGCAACAAAAAAACTAAATGAATTAAGAAAAAAAGGGGATAATTAAATGGTTGAGATTACATTACACCAAAATACACAAAATTTAATTACTACAATTAAAGAACAATTTGATGGAGAAATTAAAATTCAATATGGTGGCGAAAAAGTTGGGTTTATTAAGCATCAACAAGTAGAATCTCGGTTAGAAGATGGAAATTTCATTATTAATGTGACTGATATTACAGCACCTGATTACTTGATTTCGCATGAACTATTCCATTTTTTCTTGCAACTTAATCAGGCACCTGAATTAATGTTAAAAATGACAACGGATGATTTTAATATCGACGATAAAATCAATGCGACGGCTGTTCAACTTTATGATACGGTTTTACATGGGACTATTTTTAGATTACAAGAAGAAAATGGGTTTATTGATGATAATATTAGAGAATTATTCTATCAAGGAATCTTGGCAACAGTGACTGCTGAACCTAAAGAAGGTAGCGGCCCAGATGAATGGGGAATGTACCGATTAATCACACTTTTAGATGCTTTGGTGTTCTTTCAAAATGAAGATATGGAACAAATTACTGAAAAATTCTTAGAATTTTACCCTATCGCAACAGATGCTGCACTTAAATTATTGGAAATCTTAACATCTAATGACTTACGTGCACCTTTTGAAGCTCGCCGAGCAACGGTTGCCTTATTTAAAGCCTTCGATGCACAACTTGAAGCGTGGAAATTACCAAAAATGTACTTAAATACGTTTGCAACGTTAACACCAGTTTTCAGTGAACGTCAATTAAAATTAGAAGTACGTCAATTGTTTGATATTATGCATTCTGAATTTAAAAGTAATGTTAATTTTGCGTCAGCTTATGTTGGTATTCAAAAGAATGATCAACAAAATGCATTTGTTATTACAGTACCTAGAAATGCGGATTCAAAAGAGGTTATTTTACGTACGTACGATATGACAGTGTTAGAATTAATGCAAACAATTAAGATGCGCTTTATAGTTAGAACTGCTGAATAATGATTGATTTAGCAAAATATAATCTAGCTGTTATCACAGCTGGAAACAACATTTTATTATTAAATCGTTTGAAAAAACCATATGTTGGTCTTTGGAATGGAATTGGTGGTAAACGTGAACCACAAGAATCTGAACTTGCAGGGATGCTTCGTGAATTATATGAGGAAACAGGAATCAAAATTACCGATTCTCAATGTAGACCAACGGGTTATCTTGAATGGTCAGTGGACGACGAATATCAAGCTACAATAGCGTTATTTCATATCTCTTTACAACAACCATTTGGAAAACAATATCCACAAAGAACACGAGAAGGTATTTTAGCAGACTTTCCAGTTGAATGGGCTTTGAATAAGCAAAACGTCGGACTAACACCTGATTTAGTTCCTGTGTTACCCTATATTTTAAAGGATGAATTTCATCGATATTTGACAAATTTTAATGGTTCACAATTAGTTGATTTTAAAATTAAATTATAGTGAAGGACTGTTGTAAAATGATTGAACACAGTGAAATTTTTACTCGATTAAATAATCTAAAGACTAGATTACAATGGCTAACTTATTTTCAGCGGTTTTTTGACTTCATTCTGTTTTACTTTGGTTTTTCTAGTTTTTTTGGTGGAAATCCAATAACGTTATTTGGAACAGTTTTCACAAAAGGTGAAGGGTTACTACTAACGTTGATGGTTGCGGCGATAACGTTTAGTATCACGGCACTGAAACAAGATCCAAGACGGGTTGGGCGGATTTTAATTACCATTTTAGATGGACAGCTATCTGAAAAAGAAATTATGATTATTCGTCAATTTCAAAAATATGCACGCTAATTTTAAAAGAGATAGTCTATGTTAAACTCACGGACTGTCTCTTTTTATTGCTTAAAATCGGCTGAAAACTATGATATACTGTTAAGGAGTTTATACAGAACGAATGTTAAAAAACACATGAAATACGATACGGAAAGGGTCTTAAAAAATGACAGAAAAACCCACATTTTATTTAACAACACCAATTTATTATCCATCTGGTAAATTACATATTGGAAATTCATACACAACAATTGCGTGTGACGTCTTAGCACGTTACAAACGCCAAAAAGGATATGATGTTTTCTTCTTAACGGGAACAGATGAACATGGTTTGAAAATCGAACAAAAAGCTGAAGAATTAGGGACAACACCACAAGCTTATGTCGACGGTATGGCTAGTGATATTAAAGAATTATGGAAAACCCTTGAAATTACAAATGATAAATTTATTCGAACAACAGATGATCAACATGAAAAAGCTGTGCAATATATCTTCGATAAATTACTTAAACAAGGCGATATTTATTTAGGAGAATACGAAGGCTGGTACTCTGTTTCTGATGAAGAATTCTTTACAGAATCACAGTTGGCTGAAGTTTTCCGTGATGATGACGGTAAAATGGTTGGTGGTAAAGCGCCAAGTGGTCACGAAGTTTCATTAGTTAAAGAAGAATCATATTTCTTTAAAATGAGTAAATATGCAGATCGTTTACTAAAATATTATGAAGATCATCCTGATTTTATTCAACCAGAATCACGTAAAAATGAAATGATAAATAATTTCATTAAACCTGGTTTGGAAGATCTTGCTGTATCTAGAACGACATTTAACTGGGGCGTAAAAGTTAAAAGTAACCCTAAACATGTTGTTTATGTTTGGATTGACGCTTTAGCAAATTATATTACAGCCTTGGGTTATGGTTCAGATGATACTGAACTATTTGATAAATATTGGCCTGCAGATGTTCAAATGGTTGGTAAAGAAATCGTGCGTTTCCATACGATTTACTGGCCAATTATTTTGATGGCGCTCGATTTACCTTTACCAAAACAAATTTTTGGTCATGGTTGGTTGTTAATGAAAGACGGTAAAATGTCTAAATCAAAAGGTAACGTTATCTATCCAGAAATGTTAGTAGAACGCTATGGATTGGATGCACTCCGTTACTACTTAATGCGCGCTGTACCATTTGGTAATGATGGTGTCTTCACACCAGAAGACTTTGTTTCACGTGTTAATTTTGATTTAGCTAATGATTTAGGGAACTTATTAAATAGAACTGTTGCGATGATTAACAAATACGATGGTGGTAAAATTCCAGCATTAAAGGGTAACGTAACTGAATTTGATGGAGACTTAGGTCAAACAGCTGAAGATACAATTACGGAATATACTGAATTAATGGATAAAATGGAATTCTCAGATGGATTAAATGCTATCTGGAAATTAGTTGCTAGAACAAATAAATATATTGATGAAACACAACCATGGGTTTTAGCTAAAGATGAAGCACGTAAAGCTGAACTTGATAGTGTTATGGTACATTTAGCAGCTAGTTTACGTGTGATTGCTGTCTTAATCCAACCTATTATGACGCATGCACCTAAAGAAATTTTTGAACAATTAGGTTTAGACACGGCAGATATGGCTATTGAAGAATTAAACTACTCTGATTTCCCAATGGACAGCGTCGTTGTTGAAAAAGGAACGCCTATTTTCCCACGCTTAGATGTTGAAGAAGAGATTGCCTATATTAAAGATCAAATGACAGTTTCAGATAAGAAGAAAGGGCGTAAAGCAATGGCAGTTAATGATACAGAGGATTCTTTAGATTGGAATCCAGAAAATGTGGCTCTAAACTTAACATTACCTCAAACGACATTTGATCAATTTGAGCCAAATGAATTAAAAGTTGCTGAAATTATTCAAGTTGAAAAAGTACAAAATGCTGATAAACTATTGAAATTTAGATTAGATGCTGGTGATCCTGATCATCGTCAAATCTTGTCTGGTGTAGCAGAGTTTTATCCTGAAACAGATGTCTTATTAGGAAAAAAAGTTGTGATTGTTGCGAACTTAAAACCGCGTAAGATGAAAGGCGAAATTAGCCAAGGAATGATTCTATCTGTAGAATACGATGGTAAATTGAAATTAATTACCGTTGATGAAGATATTAAAAATGGCGCAATTGTAGGCTAAATAAAGTAAGGACTGGAAACAAAACTTGGTTTTGCTCTAGTCCTTCTTCATTTTACTGCTAGAAAGGAGAGGTATCCCTTGGAAATATTTGACACACATACACATATTAATTCTGATGAATTTACAACGGAAATTCCTGAAGTTATTGAGCGTGCAAAAGCATTTGACGTGACTAAAATGGCAATTGTTGGATTTGATCAACCAAGCATTTTGAAATCACTAGAACTATCAAAAAGCTATCCTAATTTATATTCTATAATTGGTTGGCATCCAGAAGAGGCAAAAACCTACACACCGGAGACTGAAGAAGTTTTGATAGAACAATTACAGTCGCCAAAAGTTGTCGCAATGGGTGAAATGGGCCTAGATTACCATTGGGATACGTCTCCAATTGAAACGCAGAAAAAAGTTTTCAAACGTCAGGTTGAGATTGCGAAGGCGTTAAAATTACCAATTTCTATTCATAATCGAGATGCCTTTGAGGATGTTTATACAATCCTGAAAGAAGCTGATATTCGTGATATTGGTGGCATTATGCATAGCTTTAATGGTGATGCAAAATGGGCAGAGAAATTCTTAGACTTAGGGATGCATTTATCCTATAGTGGTATTGTGACTTATAATAGTGCTAAAGAAGTTCATGAAGCCGTTAAAGTGACACCAAGCAACCGAATTTTAATTGAAACAGATGCACCATATTTAACGCCAGAACCTTATAGAGGTCAGCGCAATGAACCAGGATACACAAGATACGTCTTGGAAGCTGTCGCAAAAATTCGAGAGAGTTCAAGTATTGATATGGCAGCGGCAACATTTAAAAATGCCGAAAACTTATTTAGGATAGGGTAATATGCAGAAAATTAGAGAAGTAATCGTAGTTGAAGGTCGCGATGACACAAAACGTATCCATTTAGCTGTTAATGCAGATACGATTGAAACACGTGGCTCAGCTATTAGTGACGAAACGTTAGATCAAATTGAACTGTTGCAAGAAACTCGAGGCGTAATTGTATTTACGGACCCTGATTTTTCTGGTGAAAAAATTCGTAAAACTATTTCAGCACGCGTTCCAAATGTACAGCATGCTTTTCTGAAAAAAAGTGAAGCTGTCCCAGATCATAAAGGGAGTTTAGGCGTTGAACATGCTTCAGTTGAAGCGATTCGTGAAGCGCTAGATCATTTGTATACAGAAATGCCTGATGGCGAAACATTGATCAGCTTAGAGGATTTACAAACGGCAGGATTGATTGCCGGACCGGATGCCAAAGCTAAGCGTGAAAAATTAGGTGAGTATCTCAAAATTGGTTACACAAATGGAAAACAATTATACAATCGATTGAAACTATTTCAAATTTCACCAGAAGAGTTCGTCGACGCATTGCAAGAAATTAACGAGACAATAACGGAGGAAAAACATGGCTAACAATGATGTGCCAGACATTGCTTCACCTATTAGAACTAAAGCAATTATGGAAACTTATGGTTTAACTTTTAAAAAGAGTTTAGGCCAAAATTTTTTAACAGATAAAAACGTACTAATGAATATTGTGGACGCCGGAGATATTACGGCTGAAGATGACGTTATCGAAATCGGACCTGGTATTGGGTCATTGACTGAACAATTAGCAAGACGTGCACATCATGTTTTAGCAATTGAAATTGACCAAAATTTGATTCCTGTACTTGGCGAAACACTAAGTCCATATGATAATGTTGATATCGTGGAACAAGATATTTTAAAAGCTAATTTACCAGCGTTAGTAGAAGAACATTTTGATGGACAGCATCCATTAAAATTAGTCGCTAATTTACCTTATTACATTACAACGCCCATTATCATGCATTTACTAGAAACGGCGGTTAAATTAGATAAAATCGTTGTTATGATGCAAAAAGAAGTGGCAGAACGAATTGCAGCTGATCCAGGTAGTCGTACATATGGATCACTAACGGTAGCCGTTCAATATGAAATGGATGCTGAAGTCGCATTCGTTGTTCCAAGAACCGTCTTTATTCCACAACCTAATGTTGATTCAGCTATTATTGTTTTGAATCAAAAAGAAGGCGACGTTGAACGCCCAATTAGTGAAAAGGTCTTCTTTAAATTAGTTAAAGGAAGTTTCCAACATCGACGTAAAAGTTTATGGAATAATTTACAATCAATTTATGGTAAAACACCAGAAATTCGTGAAGCGTTACAAGCAGCATTGGATGCATCAGAAATTTCTGCTCAAATTCGTGCTGAAAAACTAAGTATTCATGAATTTATTGTTTTATCTAACAATCTTATCAAAGTAGAAGAGAAATTTAATTAACTTCTTATTGAACTACTGATGTTCGATGTGGTATAATTGCAAATCTTGTGAAACTATGGTATGATGTTTCACATAAGAAGGTGAAGCCCATCATGCCAGAAACTTTAGCCAGCATCAAAGGTACGCTAGATGCCCAAGTCGGAAAAAATTTAACGGTAGTTGCTCAAGCCGGTAGAAAGAAAACTACAGAACGTAAAGGGATTTTACGCGAAACATTCCCAGCTATTTTTGTAGTCGATTTAAACCAAGATGAGAATTCATTCGAGCGCGTTTCATATAGCTACACAGACGTATTAACAAAAAATATTGAAATTGATTTTGAAGATTAAAAATAAGTATAAAAGCCTAGGTAGGGATGTTTTTAGAACATCTTAACTTAGGCTTTTATTTTTAGAAATAATTAGTATAATTAGAGTTAATTAAGGACTTATAGGATTAGGTGAGAACATGGAGATTCGTGAAAAAGCCCCAGCTAAAATCAACTTGAGTTTAGACACCCCATTTAACCATCAAGATGGTGAACAAGAATGGCGAATGGTGATGACATCAGTTGATTTAGCAGACTACTTACATATCAAATCGCTAGACGATCGAACGGACATTACAGTGGAAACTGATAGTGGTTTTTTACCGTGTGATCACCGAAATTTAGCCTATAAAGCAGCAAAAATTTTACAGGATAAATTTCAGATTAAAAAAGGTGCCCAAATACATATCAAGAAGCAAATCCCAGTTGCTGCTGGGCTAGGTGGCGGTTCATCAGATGCAGCAGCCGTTTTACGTGCTTTGAATCAATTATGGAAACTCAATTTATCTTTAGCAGAGTTGGCAAAAATTGGTTTAAAAATTGATTCTGATGTGCCTTACTGCGTTTATAGTAGAACGGCTCATGTAACGGGTCGTGGTGAGAAGATTGCTATTTTAAAAGACTTACCCCCTGTTTGGTTAGTGGTTGCAAAACCTAAGATTAGTGTTTCAACACCAACTATTATTAGACAAATTGATTATACGCGACTCACTCATCCAAATGTAAACGCCGTTGTGAATGCAATTGAGGACGACGATATGGATGCCATAATTGATAATCTAGGTAATGCGCTTGAACCGATTACAGCTGAACGTCATCCCGAAATTACACGTTTAAAAGAAAAAATGATAAAATTTGGGGCAGATGCAGCAGAAATGAGTGGATCAGGCCCAACTGTATTTGCGATATGTCGTAAAAAAAGTCGAGCACAGCACGTCTACAATAGTTTAAAAGGTTTCTGTGAAGAGGTCTACCTAGTGAGACCGTTAAGTTGATTTTATTGCGATAATTAGCATAATTTGTTATGTTGAAGGCATTAAATACAACTGAAAATGAGGGACAACTTGTGGAAGCCTTAATTGAAATTGACTATACAAATGATTTTGTAGCGACAGATGGACACTTAACGGCGGGAAAACCTGCTCAAGAGATTGAAGCTCGAGTGATAGAATTAATGAATGAGTTTGAACAAAAAGGTGATTATGTTGTTTTAGCAACTGATATTCATTATGAAAATGACCCATTTCATCCAGAAACTAATTTATTTCCACCACATAATATTGCAGGTACAAACGGTCGTAAATTCTATGGTGAGTTGGAGCCTTGGTATCAGGCGCATAAAGATAAATCAAATGTTTATATGATGGATAAAACGAGATATAGTGCTTTTGCGGGAACGGATTTAGATTTAAGATTACGAGCTCGGTCAATTGAAACAGTGCATTTAATTGGTGTTTGCACAGATATTTGTGTTTTGCATACCGCAATTGACGCATATAATTTGGGCTATAAGATTGTCATTCATGAAAAGGCGACAGCTAGTTTTAATCAAGCTGGACATGTATGGGCACTGTCACATTTTAAGGATTCTCTGGGTGCAGAAATTAAAGATTAGTGGATTTAGTACAGCTATTGTTGGAAGAGAGTGTTGTCACTTTGTGATAGCACTTTTTTTTATTAAAAAATTGGAGATAATGACTAATTAAGCGACTAGTTAAGAACGCATCCTTCTATTTACATACTACCTAATATAGGTTAACTTTATAACTAAGACATGATTTAATGTAGCGTGTTAGATTAATCTAATTTGCAAGAAAATGGGGGATTGTCTTTGGGAGAATAAAAGCCATATTTGGGGAAAGGTATGGAGGAAACATAAGTGTTGATAGTTAGTTTATGAGTAACAGATATTGAGTACATATATAGAAAAAATAGGGATGTAATGAAGGATAAGTTAAAGTCCTAAAAATTACGAGGTGAAGATATGAAAATTTGTTCGAAATGTGGGTCTCAGAATGAAAATGATGCATTATACTGTGATAATTGTGGGCAACCGTTAGAAAATAAAAATGTTGCTCCTATGAAAACATGTCCGCAATGCAACATAGCAAATAAGGTTGAGGATCAATTTTGCAATAATTGTGGCTTTAAATTTAATCCGAAAGCGCAAGATACTAATAAAGTAGCAGCGCCAATAGTAAACAATGAAATAACAGAAAAACGAGCTAAAAATAACAACCCGATGAAAATAGTTTTAGGAATTATTTTACTTGTTATTATAGCGGGTGGCGGTTATCTTATAGCTGGAAAGTTAACGCACAAAGATAGTGTACCGACGAAGGAAACAACTACTGCAGTATCTAGCTCAAAAGAAAAGAAAACATCGGAAAAAACGCAATCTTCAGAAAATAGTTTAGTACTAAATAAAGTTAAAATTAAGAATGATATTGCAACATATATGGATGACGTTGATGGAAAAAATTCGGTCTACGTTTCGTTAACAGATGGTAGTGCACCGGTAGTTGAAAATAATCATGCGCAAGGATCAGCCAGCATGATTAAATTATTTATTTTAATTACAGCTTATTCTATGGAAAAAGAAGGGACCATCAACCTAAAGGATAGCTATGTTTTATCAGAATCGGATAAGGTCGGTGGAACGGGAGAAATCCAGAATATGAGCGCAGGTACTAGATTGTCATATAAAGAATTATTAGAAAAAATGATTGATGACAGTGATAATACTGCTGCAAATATTGTGATTGATAAACTTGGTGGATTTGCTTCAATTAATACAGAAATTAAAAAATTAGGCGCAATTAATACAACAATTAAAAGAAAAATGATGGATACAGATGCCCTTAATTCAGGAATCGATAATAAAACGTCAGTAACAGATATGGGTAAAATTCTTAAAAAAATGTATAATCATAAATTAGTGTCTAACCAATCGGATCAGGCAATGCTAGATTTACTAAAAGAAAATAAAAATCTAACTAAATTACCATCGTCCTTACCAACTGGTGTTACAGTCTATAATAAGACAGGCGAATACAACGAATATGGTATTCAAAATGATGCTGCCATTATAGAAAAAGATAAAAAGGCATTTATAGTTGTGGCGATGTCAGAATCGGGAACTGAAGATAAGCAGATTCCGGGAATGAATAGGCTAGGATTAGAATTATATCAAGATATTCTAGAGTAAAATAAGAGTTACCAGATAAAATAATGAGACGCAACATCGTAACTAATGGTTAGTTATGATGTTGCGTCTTTTTGCGCGCAAGATATTAATAGTAAATTATATTTAATTCTAATGATATAGTTCACTTTTAAATTGGAAACGGTTCACTTGCTGACAGGTCGACTTTAAATACAGTTATTATAACAAGATGAACTTATACGAATGACAGCTTAACACCGTAGTGACACTTAAAAAAGTTGACGTAGCTGTACCTAAAATGATATTCTAATATTTGTCGGTAATGGTATTGATTACTATTTAGATTACGATTTGAAAAAATGAGGGAGAAACCATGCAAAAAAAATTAATTTTAGTAAGCATAGTACTCACGATGTTAGTTGTTGTATTGACCGGGTGTGGGCAAGGGGCAACTAAGAAAGAGTCTAATAAATTACAGGTTATCACGACATTTTACCCAGTGTATGAATTTACTAAGGCAGTTGCAGGCGATAACGCAGATATAACAATGTTGATGCCTGCCGGGACAGAACCGCATGATTACGAACCTAGTGCAAAGGATATTAGTAAAATTGCGAGGTCAGATATCTTTATCTATAGTAGTAATAATATGGAAACGTGGGTTAAAAGTTTGAAATCAAGTATTGATGAAAAACAAACGCAGATTTTAAATTCTAGTCATTCAATTAAAATGATTGATGAGAACGAAGAATTGAAAAGTGAAGAGGCTGAATTAGCTAATAAAGAAGAGGAAAGTTCATTTTCATCGACTAATAATTATGACCCTCATATTTGGTTAAATCCTGAAAACGCAAAAAAAATGGTTAAAAACATTTCAAATGAATTAATTCAGCAAGATCCTAAAAATGAAAAGTATTATGTAAAACGAACAAATGCTTATTTGAAAAAATTAACGGAATTAAATCAAGAATATAAAACGACATTTAAAAATGCTAAGAATAAAACATTTGTTACGCAACATGCTGCATTTGCTTACTTGGCAAAACAATATGGACTAACGCAAGTTGCGGTTGCGGGTATTTCTTCGGATGAAGAACCTAGTCCAAGACGTTTGGCAGAGCTACAAACGTATATTAAAAAGTATCATGTAGATACCATTTTTACTGAATCTAATGATTCTAGTAAAATTGCGAATATGCTAGCTAAAGAAACAAATATTAAGGTTAAAGGATTGAATCCAATTGAAGGACTATCAAAAGTTCAAATCGAAAATGGAGAAACATACCTTTCAGTTATGCAAGATAATTTAAAATCGTTAAAAACGGTTGTTAAATAAGGAGAATAGATGAAATATATTGAAGTCAAAGATCTTACCTTTTATTACGATGAAGAACCTGTTTTACAAGATATTAATTTCCACATTGATTCGGGTGAATTTGTCATTTTAACTGGTGAAAATGGTGCTGCAAAATCAACTTTAATTAGAAATGTACTTGGCCTATTACATCCGGCTAAAGGAACTGCTGAAATTTCTAAAACTAATTTAGATAATAAAAAATTACGTGTCGGATATATCCCACAAGAGATTTCATCATTTAATGCGGGGTTTCCGTCAACAGTATATGAACTAGTAGCATCAGGCCGTTACCAACAAAATCGTTGGTTAAGACGTCTGAATAAAAATGATCATGAACATATAAAAAAAGCACTTGAAACAGTTAATATGTGGAACTTTAAGAATCATAAAATTGGTGAATTATCTGGTGGTCAAAAACAACGTGTTTGTTTAGCCCGTATTTTTGCAGCAGATCCTGATTTATTTATTTTAGATGAACCAACAACAGGGATGGATGAACAATCGCGTCACGATTTCTACGAATTATTACAACATGAAGCCCATACGCATCATAAAGGTATCTTGATGATAACGCATGATCATGAAGATGTTTCAGAATATATTGATCGTCACATTAAATTAGTTAGAAAGGAGGACTCACAATGGAGATGTTTCTCGATGGATTCATGCAACGAGCTTTAATTGCTTCACTTTTAATGGCAGTAATTACGCCGTTATTGGGATTATTCTTAGTTTTAAGAAGGCAATCGCTTTTGGCAGATACATTGTCACACGTTTCGTTAGCAGGGGTCGCGTTAGGATTGTTTGTTAATATTAATCCAACAATTACCACACTGATTGTGGTTTTAATTGCCTCAGTTTTAATTGAATTTTTAAGCAATTTATACCGTACGTATTCAGAAGTTTCAATTGCCATTATGATGTCTGCCGGACTATCAATTGCCTTAGTTTTAATGAGTTTAAATCAAGGTGCCAGTTCAATGAGTGTACAGCAATATTTATTTGGTTCAATTGTGACGATTAGTTCAGCGCAGGTTATCATTTTAGCAATTTTAACTGTATTAATTGTCGTTCTCTTCCTACTATTCAAAAAGCCAATGTATGTTTTAACTTTTGACGAAGAGACGGCTTTTGCTGAAGGGTTACCGGTTAGATTGATGTCAATTAGTTTTAACGCAGTTACAGGTGTGACGATTGCTATAATGATGCCAATTGCCGGGGCACTACTCGTTTCTGCAATTATGATTTTACCTGCAGCAATTGCAATGCGATTGGGTCGTAGCTTTAATCTGGTTATTATAATTGGTGTGATAGTTGGTGTAATAGGGATGGTTGGCGGATTAATGTCATCTTACCAATTTAATACACCGCCTGGCGCAACGATTACGCTATTATTCATTACGATTTTCATTATATGCAGTATTATTAAAGTTATATCCGTTAGACTTCAAATTAATAAACAAAAATAAAACCGAATATTAACAATCAACAAGCTACTTTTAAAAATAGCTTGTTTTTTTATTAGAAAATCATTAAAAACCGAACGTTAATAATTATATTTTGGCATTTTACTGTTATTATTCGGTAAAACGGGTTATAATGAAAATCACACTTTGAATACTAGATATGTTTAAAAGAAAGGCCTGATATATATATGAAAACAAGAAGAAGCGATCGATTAATTGATATGACTCGTTATTTGCTAGAAAGACCACATACGTTGGTTTCTTTGACGTATTTCTCAAAACGCTATGAATCAGCTAAATCATCAATCAGTGAAGATCTTGCGATTGTAAAACGTACAGTTAGAGAGCGAGGCACGGGAACGCTAGAAACAATTCCTGGCGCAGCTGGCGGTGCACGTTTTATTCCATCTATTGATGAAGCAGAAGCACGTGAATTTATTGAATCAATGACTGAGGAGTTATCAGAAAAAGATCGGTTATTACCTGGTGGCTATGTCTATCTATCTGATTTACTTGGCCGTCCTGACGTTTTACGTCAAGTAGGACGCTTGATTGCAACAGAGTACTTAGACCAAAAAATTGATGCCGTTATGACAGTTGCAACTAAAGGTGTACCCATCGCACAAAGTGTCTCAACATTTTTGAATGTGCCATTTGTTATTGTGCGTCGCGATTCAAAAATTACCGAGGGTTCAACCGTTAGTGTTAACTATGTATCTGGCTCGAGTGAACGTATTGAAAAAATGGAATTATCAAAGCGTAGTTTAAAACGTGGTGCTAACGTATTAATCGTAGATGATTTCATGAAGGGTGGCGGCACAGTTAACGGAATGAAGAGTTTAATCGAAGAGTTTGAAGCAAACTTAGTCGGTATTTCCGTTTTCGCTGAGGGCGCCTTTAGTGGTGACCGAATTGTTGATGATTATAGTTCATTGTTAAAAGTTGATGAAATTAATCATACAGACAAAACCATTCATGTTAGTGAAGGAAATTATTTAACAAAAACATTTAAAAAATAAAAAGTTAATAGATAATTTATATGAAAACTTAATGTTAAATTTAACATTAAGTTTTTTTTAGAAAATTCCAATAATAATTTAAAATCAAGTGTTTTTTAATTTCGAATAAAGTAAGCATATTTATTCGAAATCTTGCAACGCATACGGGTTTAAGCTATTATTAAGGTAGAATATTAGAATATAATTGGAGGAGACTATCTAATGACAGTTGCTAAATATGCCATTATTCTTGCTGCCGGTAAAGGTACAAGAATGAAATCTAAACTATATAAAGTGTTACATCCGATTGCTGGGCGTCCAATGGTTGACCACGTTTTATCGGAAATTGAAGCAAATAATATGGATGAAGTTGTTACTATTGTGGGACATGGTGCTGAGCAGGTTGAAGAAACGTTAGGCAATCGCTCAGAATATGTTCTTCAAGCAGAACAATTGGGAACTGGTCATGCTGTCCTTCAAGCAGAAAAAATCTTAAAAGATAAAGAGGGTATGACCATTATTGCTAATGGTGATACACCGTTACTTACTGCCAAAACATTTGGTGAATTATTTGAATATCATAAAGAAAAAGGTGCTGCTGCAACTGTTCTAACAGCACAAGCAGAAGATCCAACGGGTTACGGTCGAATTATTCGTAATGATATTGGGATTGTTGAAAAAATTGTTGAACAAAAAGATGCCACAATTCAAGAAGCTAATGTTCAAGAAATTAACACAGGTGTGTACTGTTTTGATAATAAAACTTTATTTGAAGCTTTACATGAAGTAACAAATGATAATGCACAAGGTGAATATTACTTAACTGACGTTATGGAAATTCTTAAAAAACAAGGTAAGATAGTCGCAGCTTACCGCATGAAAGATTTCTCTGAATCAATGGGTGTAAATGATCGTGTGGCTTTATCTGCTGCAACTAAAGTTATGCAACGCCGGATTAACGAAAAACATATGCGCAATGGTGTGACTTTAGTTGATCCTGAGACGACTTACATCGAATATAATGTTAAAATTGGTTCAGATACAATTGTAGAACCAGGCGTTTACTTAAAAGGTAATACAGTCATTGGTGAAGATTGTGTCATTGGTGCTCATTCTGAAATTATTGATAGTATTATTCATGATAAGGTAACTGTTACGTCATCATATCTTGAAGATTCTGAAATGGAAACAATGAGTAACATTGGACCATACAGTCACTTACGTCCTCAAGCACATATTGGTGAAGCTGCTCATATCGGTAATTTTGTAGAAATTAAAAATGCAACTATCGGTAAGAGTACTAAAGTTGGTCATTTGACTTATGTCGGGGATGCCACTTTAGGTAAAGATATTAATGTCGGCTGCGGCGTCGTTTTTGTTAATTATGATGGCGTTAATAAACACCATACCAACATTGGTGATCATTCATTTATTGGTAGTGGATCTAATGTAGTTGCACCACTAGAAGTTGGTGATCATGTATTTATCGCTGCCGGATCAACAATTACAGATAATATTGATTCACACGATATGGGTATTGCTCGTGGTCGTCAAGTGAATAAAAAAGGTTATTTTGACAAATTACCAGTAGCTCATGCACCAGAAATTGATTAGTAAGCGAATTCTTATCGGATTTTAACTTGCAATTTACTTGATTAATATTTAAAATTTTAAGTAGGGAAAATTAAATAACTGGAGGCACATATGTCAGAACATTATTTTGATCCAAAGTTGAAAATTTTTGCTTTGAACTCGAATAAACCATTGGCTGAAAAAATTGCTGATGCTGTTGGTGTTAAATTAGGTAAAACCTCTGTAGATCGCTTTAGTGATGGTGAAATCAGAATTAATATTGAAGAAAGTATTCGTGGAGATCATGTTTACATTGTTCAATCAACATCTGCACCCGTCAATGACAATATTATGGAATTATTAATTATGATTGATGCTTTGCGTCGCGCAAGTGCTAAATCAATTAATGTCGTTATTCCTTACTATGGTTATGCTCGTCAAGATCGTAAAGCACGTTCACGGGAACCAATTACAGCAAAATTAGTTGCTGACATGTTAGAAAAAGCTGGTGCAACAAGAATTTTAGCGCTTGATTTGCATGCTGCTCAAATTCAAGGATTCTTTGATATCCCAGTTGATCATTTAATGGGTGCACCTTTATTAGCTGACTACTTCTTAACCGAAGGATTAGATAAAGATTCTGTTGTCGTTTCACCTGATCATGGTGGAGTGACACGTGCTCGTAAATTAGCAGAATTCTTGAAAGCACCTATTGCAATTATTGATAAACGTCGTCCTAAAGCTAACGTTGCTGAAGTGATGAACATTATTGGTACCGTTGAAGGCAAACGTTGTATCTTAATTGATGATATGGTTGATACGGCAGGAACAATTACGCTTGCTGCTCAGGCTTTAATGGATGCCGGTGCAACTGAAGTGTACGCAAGTGCAACTCATCCGGTTTTATCAGGTCCAGCTGTTGAAAGAATTGCAAAATCACCTATTAAGCAATTTATCGTAACAGATTCAATTCAGTTACCTGAAGATAAGAAAATTGATAAATTAGTTCAAATTTCAGTGGGTCAATTAATTGGGGATGCAATCACGAGAATTCATGAAAACAAACCAGTTAGTCCATTATTTAAAAATCGTTTCCATAATGAAAAATAAAGTTAAGAAAGTTAGATAACTAATGTTGTCTAACTTTTTTTGTATCCAAATTTAGGACATAAAAAAACCGTCAGTCCAGGGAGACTGACGGAAAAAGGGAGTAGAGATAATTAATTTCAGGGGAGAAATTAGTTATGAGTTAGATTAATTTATTCGGGGAAATAAATTAAAATTTAAAAGTTATTAATTAAGGTATGAAGTTATAATAACAAGTAGTTGTGAAGAAAATGTGACGTAAAAAGGAAGAAAGTTCTTCTCGTAGTTAGTACGTTAGAGTAGTAAGCAGTCTGTTTACTTGAATATCTTAGGACTTAATAGATCTTACTAAGAATGATAAACAACATTAAAGTGATTTTTTATTAATATTAGCATTAATTTTATATTATATATAAATTATAAAAGTCTTTTTTAACTTGAATATTATTGTTTTGAGTTAATTATTTATATATAATATTAAATGCGTAAGGGAGAATTTTAAGGAGTTTTTATGAAAAAATTAATGTCATTTATTTTAGTTGCAATATGTGTTTTTGGTATAGCAATTTTAAGTTCAGATCGTGTAGAGGCTAACAATCCGAATTATGTTCATCTTGCTAATAGATGGAATGATCCTTGGGACGAAACTTATAGAATTCAAAAGTGGAGTAAAACTGCGTATGAATTAAACATCAAAAAGATATCGGGAAAAATACGTGTGGAAGCTTGGGGACACTCTTATAAGGCTGGTCGTACAGGAAATGTATCTGTTTCTAAAGGAAAAAAATATGTTATTAAATCTAAAGGACAGACAAAATTAACTAATTATTTAGTAGAGTGGTATGGAACAGGAAACAATGCATATATTGTAAATAGTATTCATGCATATGGTAGTGCTGATGGTAATTGGAAACCTGATAGATAAGAAGAAATAATGTGCTCTCTTACGCATTATATTAAAATAAAAGATTGGTGTGAAAAAAATGAATTCTTATTGGCTGTCGCGTATGGCGAAGAAACAATATTTTTATGGCATATTAGTGGGTTTTGCTTTAATAGTAGTTCACGTGTCTATGGATATGTTACCTAATAGGACTTATCTAGATGGTTCTAATTTAACTTTTACTGTGATTACAACATGGATAGGTATAGGTGGTACTGGTAGCGATTTTTCAGCTTTATTTTATTTGTTATTACCTTTATTTTCAGTGATTGGTTTGAATCTAATTGTCTTCGAGGATAAACAAACAGGTTTTATTAAACAATATGTACAAAAAAAGGGAATTATTAATTATTCTATTCATTCATTTAGCTTAAGCTTTATTTCAGGATTTTTGATTGGGATACTACCTTTATTATTGGATTTATTAGTAGCATGGTGTTTATTCCCTAATCAACCATTAGATGCTGTATTAAATAATAATCTGGGACTTGCATCGAATTCAACATATTTTATGAAGGACCTTTTCCAGCAATCATATACGGGGATTTTATTTTATATTTTACTTGCAGGTTTGTTCGCAGGTGTTTTTTCTGTAGTTGCCGCGAGTGTTAGTTT
The DNA here is from genome assembly GCF_056782015.1 of Dellaglioa sp. CoH-57-MRSF-17. The sequence goes on from NZ_JBXAXY010000005.1 coordinate 26,386, forward strand.
ATATGTAAAAACAATTTATAGTGTGGTTAGTTTTAGTTTTTTACTGTGCTTATTTATAAGTGTTTTAGCTGCTGTATTTCCTTTTTATCTTGCTGCACCTTTGTCGCTTCCTATGGTAGGAGGACCCGCGGAGGGCCTACCTCCTTTATCATTTATTATGGGGATTTTGTTTTTGGTTCTCATTGTAGCTTATCTTTTTAATTTTATGGGAGTAAAACGTAATGCGATTATTTAAAATATATTTAAAAACTAAACGGTCTCGTGACTGGGTAATAGATATTCTTACGTTCTGTTTATTAATTATTTTATCTCTTTTTGAATATTATTTATTTTTAGGTAATGAAAAGAATAGTTCCTTTATTGACGTAGTCCAAGGAGGACTACAAAATAGTTTAAATATTGAAAATATAATGATTCTTTTCTTTCCAATATTGATATTATTACCCTTTCAGGGTTCTAAATTTCCAATTATGTATTATATAAGAAAACCTTTTTCTTTTTTGAGAGTACAAGTGAATTACTTTTATGCCATATATATTTGTGCATTTGTTATCTCTGGAATCCTTTTTTTAATTTTAAATAAGGATAATTTAAAATATAATATAAATGGCTATCAGCTAGTTACAATGGTTATTTATTTTATCGCAATGTATGTTTTTTATAATTTAATAGCGTCCTTTTATTGCCTCACAGGAAATAAAATTATATCGTTATTTTTAATTTATGGTTATTATCAATTAGAAATATTTTTGAACGAAAGAGGGATTAGATTGTTTTTTAATCATGGCATAATCAGTCTTGGATATAGTGTTAACACGTTATATTTAATTCAAAATATATTCTTTATACTACTCTTTTTTATTATTTTGGAGGTTTTTCAAAGATGGATTTTATCAAAAAAAGAATACTCTATAAATTGAAGTTTTTCAGTATCTTAGTTTTTAGAAATATTTATTTAACGATTTATTATTCTAAATGGCGTACGGTGCTCATTTTTATTATGCTAACGATGATGATCATATTGTGCAAAAGAGATCAAGTGAGTGGTATGACGAGCTTACTATATGGTGCTTCGTTAGATACTGAGGGAGAATCTTTTCCTTTATTTTGGTTCATCTTTGTGATTTCTCCAGCATTAGCTATTGGAAATTCACAAATGTTACTATGGAAATCAGATTTTAAAATTCTACATAATATTGGATATAAAAATTATTTATTTAGCAATTTATTGATGTTAGGAATTTATAATAGTTTTTTTTATTTTTTGATAGTGATTATAAACGGTTTTGGTATCTCACATTTAGCTTTCTATAGTTATCTATTTATATTTAGTTTCACCTATCTTGTATTGTTATCAACAGCGTCATTTTTATTAGATGATTTTATACTACCCTTAATAGGGAGTTTAGCAGTCATAATATTAGATGTTTATATTTCTCACATATCCATTATAGACGCAACAATGCTCTCTAGATTTAACCCTAATCATAATTCGGTTAACATTATAATTTTATTAACGATTATATTGAGTTGCATCATTATCTCACTTATAAAAATTAAAGATATTGATTTTATTTAAAGAAAGTAGTGTAAAAATGAAAATAATAGAGTTGAAAAACATTTCCAAAAGAATTAAGCAAAAAGATATTTTAGTAGATATCAATTTATCAATTGAAGAAGGAATCGTTTGTGGATTCAGTGGGCCAAATGGTGCTGGGAAATCCATGATATTTAATACGATTATTGGGTTTGTAAAGCCTACTGAAGGTGAAGTTTGGGTTAATGGAAAATATATCAGAGTAGATGAACTTTTTTCAAGCAGCATTGCTTTTTCTATGGATAGTATTGGTATGTTAGAAGATTTTTCAGTTCTTAAAAACTTGGACTTAATTAATCAACTAAATAGTCATAAAATGACTAAGAATGAATTGAACGAAATGGTAACTTATGTTGGACTAGATCCTAATGATAAGCGTGCGATTAAACACTATTCATTAGGAATGAAGAAAAGGGCCTCAATTGCTTGTTGTTTAATCAATGATGCACCTATTTTAATATTAGATGAACCTAGTAATGCACTAGACGATAGTGGAAAAGACTTTTTGCGTCAGTTAATTATCGATCAAAAAGCAGCAGGGAAAACAATCCTTATTTCTAATCATGATAGTGTTTTCTTAAACGAAGTGAGTGATAAAATCATTCACATTTCAGAAGGTAGAGTTATTCTAAAATGAAAAATAAAAATTCGTGGAAACTAAGTCAGAGAGGATTACTTATTTTGGGAGGCATCTGCTTACTAGCAAGCGCTGTATGGTTATGGAATGCTCATGCAGCAGTAACCGAACAATATAAAAACAGTCAAATTAAGAATGTGTTTGTAACATCTAATCATCAAAAAATAGTAAATGAAAAATTTGTATTTACTAAAATCAAGCATCACGTCACTAAAGACTCAGACGAAGCTTACTACAATGACAGTATTGATGTCGATATTGAATCAAAAAAAGATGGTGACTTTCCACTCGGAGGGCTATTTGTTATGAATAGTTCTTATGATGTGACCCAATCTGATATGCTTAATGAAAAAGGTGAATCTGATTCTTCGCTGCATGTCGGGATAAATCATAAGACTTTAAAAGCAATTATTAGAAAAGGCTCTGGTAATCGTTCTTTTAATTTAGTGTTTTTAACTTCGTCCAAACCAGGTACTAATATAAAATATATCTATCAAAGTGATTTTAAGTGAATATCACTAGGTAAATTAAATTAATTTAGACAGTCCCGGCAGGTAATGCTAGGGCTGTTTTTTACTATTCTTAAAGTATTCAAATTCAACATAAAAAACCGTCAGTCCGGGGAGACTGACGGAAAAAGGGAGTAGAGATAATTAATTTCAGGGGAGAAATTAGTTATGAGTTAGATTAATTTATTCGGGGAAATAAATTAAAATTTAAAAGTTATTAATTAAGGTATGAAGTTATCATAACAAGTAGTTGTGAAGAAAATGTGACGTAAAAAGGATAAAATATGATTACTTTTTTTGTGGGGTGAAAGTATAGGATATATAATATTTTAGTAGTTTTTACATAAAGATTTTCTTAGAATAAAGCACTATTTGAGCTGATTATTAAATACAACTTTTCTACTACCCTTTAAAATTGATAAAGTGTATATTAAAAGGTAGTAAATATAGTTTAAGAAAGTGTTGCTATGGTTCTTTTAGCTCAAGAATTGTTAAATTATAACTTATAAGACTGTTTAAGGCTAGCAGAAGGTAAATGAAAATTAAAGATTCATTTGAATTGTTTGTAACCTATCAAGTCTATTCTATAATATTTTGATTGAATAAGGGTTGAATAATTAGTCAATTAATTAAAGGTGAAATAATTTATGGAATTAAGATACTTTATGAAGAGTCTAATTGAATAGGGAGTGATCCATATCCGGTACAAGATTATAATATTATATTAAAAAATTTAGAGAGCCTGACTTTGATTATGCAGGAGAGTTACCCAAAATATCTATGGCTTTTAGTACGTCTAGTACAGTAACTAGTGTTGGGGCAGAACTTGGGGTAACTTTAGTTACTATTTTCATAGTCTTTGTAGGTTCCTTAATAATATAGAAGGAGAAGAATATGATAGAATTTGAGATAAAAGTATTAATATTTTTATTAATTGGTACGCTTGTATTTATGATTTTAAAAATGCGGAAATATAAAAAAGAAATTACCGAACTTAATGATGTGGAAAAGAAGCAACAAGAACAAATAAGTAGATTAGAAGGGAAAAATAATGAATAGTTATGATCTAGTTTATCTTGTTATGCCTTTAGTATTATTTTGTATTTGGATTGCTTTCTACATTTACTTATGTGTATGTTTATATAAATATAAGAAAGCTAGACGAAAAGTAATAATTAGTTCTGCTAAACTTAATGAATTAACAACAAAAAAGATATTAGAACTAGAAAAAAAGTTAAAAAAATAGAATAAAAACTAATTAAAAAGAGAAGTAATCAGAAATCAATCTGGAGACTTCTCTTTTTAATTTATTATAGAGCTAATCGATTCTCAGAATAGTCTTGTGTCTAATCTGAGAATATAACCAATTAGGTTGGGCATTAAACTTAGACTTCAAACGTATATTTAATTAGAGACAGTACTCGTAATGTTAAAAAGGGGGACCAAAATAATCTTAGATTGTTATTTATTACTACAGATTATAACGCTTGAATATTATGATTTTATAGTCGATACACTTTAATTTTAAGGGTATAAAAAAACCGTCAGTCCGGGGAGACTGACGGAAAAAGGGAGTAGAGATAATTAATTTCAGGGGAGAAATTAGTTATGAGTTAAATTAATTTATTCGGGGAAATAAATTAAAATTTAAAAGTTATTAATTAAGGTATGAAGTTATCATAACAAGTAGTTGTGAAGAAAATGTGATGTAAAAAAGATAAAATATAAGTAAAATAAAAAAACTTGATTCCGATTAAAAATCAGAATCAAGTTTTTATTAATTATTATTTAGTCTTCTTTTGCAATTTTTTCTTCAATTTTTTTTGATGCTTCTCGAGGTAAGTCACTATCTCTTTCAGCTAGTAAGTTACGGATATCTTTTAAATATTCTTCTGTAGGTGTTAATGTCGTTTCTGAAGATTCTTCTTCCTTATCATTAGATCTACTTGTTGCATTTCTAAGTGCTGTGATTCCTTTAAGCAACATAAAGATAACAAAGGCTACGATTATAAAGTTAATGACATCGTCTAAAAATTGTCCGATTTTGAAAGTTGTATCACCAATTGTGAGAACGATCCCTGACAAGTCAACTTTACCGACGACAAGTGCAATGATAGGACCAATGATGTTAGTTGTGAAAGACTTAACGATTGTTGTAAATGCACCACCAATAATAACAGCGACTGCCAAATCCATCACATTTCCGCGAGTGATAAAATCTCTAAATTCTTTTAACATGTTTGATGAGTCTCCTTTAATTTGGTTAACTGTATCTTAAAGTATAACGGATTTTATAGGATAAGTGAACTGAAAATTGTGAGTTAATAGGTTTGAATGATATAATCAAAGCACAAATTAAAAGCGAGCGAGGAACTAACTATCATGAAACAGGCTAAAAGGAATGTCACATTTTTATTAAGTGTACTGGCAATCATTACTGCGATTATCTGGATCCGTGTTGGAGGGGATAGTTTTTCTTTATCTAATGTATATTTTTATATTGGCATTATATTAATTCTAGTCGGCATTATATTAATTTTGAGCCAAGCACAACTATTCGCTGGCTGGTTTAAACGACGAGATAAAGGTGAATCTAAAGAAGATTATAATGAACGTAAAATTGATGTTAAAAGTGTAGGAAGTAAAAAAAATCGTCCGCTTAAAATATCACCATTGATGCGTAGTTGTTTTATTGTTGGTGCATTATTGATTTTGATTGCTGTATTAGTGACTATTTAAACTAGGGAGATGATGTCATGAATATTTTTTTGGGTATTATCATCGTTTTGTGTTTTGCTGTAGGAGCATACTTTGTAGATGGTGGATTTGCAGAAAATGCTGGATCATTATATAAACAATTTAAGCAATCAAAGTTATCTTTTAGAGAATTTATGCGATTGTTGTTTAGAAGATAATTCGCCAAAAAAACGGACCTAACTTTGATTATTCAAAGTTAGGTCCGTTTTTAATTTATTTAATCAGCTAATGCATATTTTTGGATTGCTTTAGCAACACCTAACTCAACGTTAGTAGCAGTTACTGCTTGAGCATTATCTTTAACTTCTTGAATGGCGTTACCCATGGCAACACCTAGACCTGCTGCTTGGATCATTGATAAATCATTACCTTGATCACCAAGTGCCATAACCTCGTCTTTGGTGAAACCTAATTTATCAGCCAAGGACATAACGGCATTTCCCTTGCTGGCATTTTTGTTTAGGAGTTCTAAAAAGTAAGGTTCACTTTGAACGTAGTAATAATTATCGGTAATTTTTGCGGGTAATTCCTTAACGACACGTGTAATAACTTCAGGATAATCAATATACATCATTTTCGAAATGACGATATTCTTGTCCATTTCTTCAGGTTTTCGGAAACGAATAGGCATTTGAACTAAGAATGACTCTGCCACAGAATATTCACTGATATCAGCATTAGGTGTATACATTAATGCTTGATCTTCAGCATGAACATGGACGTTTAATTCACGACTTGTTTCTTCGATTATGTTGTAATCATTAATATCTAACGTATGATGAATTAAAACTTCACCAGAGCCTGAAACTTGAACTAAAGCACCGTTAAAAGTAATAACAAAATCATCATCTGATGTTAAACCGAGTTTTTCTAAGTATTTTGTAACGCCTGTTAAAGGACGTCCGGTACAAAGGACAACTTTGATGCCAGCAGCTTTAGCAGCTTTAATAGTAGTAATAGTTTCTGGGGCGATTTCTTTTTTATCATTAACGAGAGTACCGTCAATATCGATTGCGATTAATTTAATTGTCATGTTGTGTATTCTCCTTTGGGTTGATTAAAGTATCATTATTAAGATAAGTTCTAAATTGTGTATAAATGTCAGTGAATAAATCGTTCTCTGATTTTACTAATTCTCTTGGGAAGAAGAAACGACGGTCGCCTGATACTTTACCAGTAATAGAAGCAACGAGGTCACTGACGCTAGATAATTCAACAAGTGAACCATCTTCTTGAGCTAATTCGATTTGGGTGCGCGGCTTATCTTTGGTTGGATCATAGGCATCATAAGGTAAGTCGTAACTGTCATTTTCTGCCGTATAGTAGTCAGGTTGAAAGCCAGCTGATTCAATAAGACGTTCTAGAGTAGGTAATAAATCAACAGTCTCTTCATCAAATTTGATTGATTTAAATGGTTTGCGATCCAGGAAACGGACAGCTAAGTCACTTAAGATATTATCAGTATTTTGACGCCATTCCGTGAAGTAAGTGGTTAAAACACCGTCATCTAATTGTAAATAATCATCTAATGAAAATTCATTTTTAAAAAGTGGAATCAATAATTTTGGTGAATCCTCGGCACTTAAGCGATTATTTTCGTATAGGTATTTAGCCCGATTTAATAAATGACTTAAAATAACTTCCATTGATCTAGAAATAGGATGGAAATAAACTTGGACGTACATTTGGAATCGGCTGACAATATAATCTTCAACGGCATGCATCCCATTGATATCAAATGCAATCCCGCCTTTATAAGGACGCATCACACGTAAAATCCGAGTTAAGTCAAATGTACCATAATTTGTACCAGTGTAGTAAGAATCACGTAATAAGTAATCCATTCGATCAGCGTCTATTTGACTCGAAATCAATTGGACAACTTGTGGATTAGGGTACGTTTTTTGAATAACACTTGCCACTTTTTCTGGGAAATCAGCAGAAACTTTTGCTAAAACTTGATTAATCTCAGTTGATGGATCAGTTAAAATTTGAGCAGTGATAGCTTCGTGGTCCGTTTTGAAAATGTGCTCGAAAGTATGTGAGTATGGACCATGGCCGATATCGTGTAAAAGAGCAGCGCATAACGCCACTAATTTTTCGGAGTCGTCCCATAAACCGTCGCCAGCTTCTTTGCTTGGATAATTTCGTTGGAAATTATCGCAGATTCGACGTGTGATTTCATAAACACCCACGGAATGGGTGAAACGTGAATGTTCCGCTCCATGAAAAGTTAATGAAGTTGTACCGAGCTGTTTAATTCGGCGTAAACGTTGGAATTCTTTAGTATTAATTAAATCTAAAATAACTTGATGTTGCACATAAATGTAATCGTGAATAGGATCACGTAACACTTTTTCTCTAGCAAGTAACGGCGATTGTTCGAGCAATAGAATCCCTCCTCGAAAATTTAGATAGTAAATAAGTTCGTAATACTTCTATTATAACGAACATTCGTAATTTAGTCATGACATAATGATGATTATAGGTAACGACATTCATTTAAATCTAAGTTATAATACAGTGAAACGATAAGGTGAATGGAGGAATTAAGTTGTATGGCAATCACGTTAGATAAACAAATTGCGATCCATTTGGAAACAATTAAAACACAAGAAGGCGAAGTTGAACGCTATGTCATCGAAACAACGGGACAACTCGTTCGTTTAGGCGATGGGATGTATATCAGATATAAAGAAGAAGACGCAGAGTCTGGTAAAAAAAATCCAGTTACCTTTAAATTGCAAGATGATGGTGAAATTCAATTAACTCGAGAAACAGATGATATACGCACAAAATTAATTTTTTTAGCGCAAAAAAAAATTAATGGGGTTTATAAAACAGCGTATGGTCGTATTCCAATTGAAATTGAAACAACGCAATTAAAAAGTCAGTTAAATAGCCAACCAATTTCGGGATCACTTGATATTGATTATCGCTTAACAACAAGCGGTGAATTGTTGGGAGACTATAATATACGATTGCAATTTACGGCATAAAAATGTATGATTAAGAGTAGACTTTTGGAAAGGACGTGTGCTAGTTGGAGCTTAAACAATTCGATGGCCAAAACAAAGACGAGTTATCAATGATCGAGGTTGCTCACGCAATCTTATCGCAACATGGTGACGTCATGGGTTTTGCTGACTTAACTAATGAAATCCAAACATATCTTGGTAAAAATGATTTAGAAGTGAGAGATCGCTTATCACAATTTTACACAGATTTAAATGCTGATGGTAGCTTCATTTCACTTGGAGAGAACTTATGGGGATTACGTTCATGGTATCCCTTCGATTCAATCGATGAAGCTGTTGCTCATGTAGAAGATGAAGACGATGAAGATCGTCCTAAACGTAAAAAACGTAAGAAAGTTAATGCTTTCTTAGCAGATGCCGCTGATGATGATGACGTTATTGATTACAATGATGATGATCCTGAGGACGACGATTTAGATGCAACTTATGAAGATGACGACGAAGATGATGATGAAGATACAGAAATTAAAGGTTATGATAAAGATTTAGATGAAATAGCTGATAGTAATTCTGATGATGAAGAAGAATTACCAGAAGGTATTGAAGATCAATTATCTGAAATATCCGATGAAGATGCAGAAGACGACGAGGAAAATAATTAAAAGGACTTGACGATTTCGTCAAAACCCTGTAATATATTTTTTGGGCGCCTCGCAGGTATTTCTTGCGAGGACAAACGCACGGTTGATACAAGCTCCCTACACTGATTAGATTATTCTACTCGGCTTAGGGGGCTTGTTGTTTTTTATAGACATAATGAACAATAACTATCAGGCCACAAACACAGAATCCCCACAAAAATTAACCCAAAGGAGATTTATAATGACCAAATATATATTTGTTACAGGTGGCGTTGTTTCGTCAATTGGTAAAGGGATTGTTGCAGCATCTCTTGGCCGTTTATTAAAGAATAGAGGCTTGAAAGTTACTATTCAAAAGTTTGATCCTTATATCAATGTGGATCCAGGAACAATGAGTCCCTATCAACATGGGGAAGTTTTCGTAACTGATGATGGTACAGAGACTGATTTAGATCTTGGTCATTATGAACGTTTTATTGATATTAACTTAAATCAATATTCAAACGTAACGACTGGTAAAATTTATTCAGAAGTTTTACAAAAAGAACGTCGTGGTGATTATTTGGGTGCCACAGTTCAAGTTATACCACATATTACAAATACAATTAAAGAAAAAATTATGCGTGCTGGAACAACAACGGATTCTGATGTTGTAATTACTGAAATAGGTGGAACTGTTGGTGATATTGAATCATTGCCTTTCCTTGAAGCATTACGTCAAATGAAAGCTGATGTCGGTTCAGATAATGTTATTTATATTCATACAACATTGATTCCTTACCTAAAAGCTGCAGGTGAAATGAAAACGAAACCTACACAACATAGTGTTAAAGAATTACGCGGATTGGGTATTCAACCAGATATGTTGGTTGTTCGGACTGAAGAACATATCTCGCAAGATATGCGTAATAAATTAGCTAATTTCTGTGATGTTGAACCAGAAGCCGTTATTGAATCAATGGATGTTGATACATTATATACGATTCCTTTAGCGTTACAAAAACAAAAAATGGACCAAATCGTTGTTGATCATTTGAAATTAACAACACCAGAAGCAGATATGACTGAATGGCAAAAACTTGAAACACAAGTTTTAAATTTGAAGAAAACAATCAATATTGCGTTGGTTGGTAAATATGTTAAATTGCCAGATGCTTATATTTCTGTTGCCGAAGCATTGAAACATGCTGGATACACTGTTGATGCTGATGTTAAAATCACAATGGTTGATGCAGAAAAATTAGATGAAAGTAATATTGTTGAAACGTTGCAAGATGCTGATGGAATCATCGTTCCAGGAGGATTCGGTAATCGTGGACTTGAAGGGATGATTCTTTCAATTCAATATGCGCGTGAAAATAATGTTCCATTCTTAGGTGTTTGTCTTGGTATGCAAATGGCATGTATTGAATTTGCACGTAACGTTGTTGGGCTCCAAGGCGCACATTCAACTGAAGCTGTTCCAGAAACACCACATAACATTATCGACTTGATGACAGATCAAGAAGATGTTGAAGATATGGGTGGAACACAACGTCTTGGTTTATATCCATGTAAATTAAAACCAGGAACGGTAGCAGCTGCAGCTTATGATAATCAAGAAGTTATCCAAGAACGTCACCGTCATCGTTATGAATTTAATAACGAATACCGTGAACAACTTGCTGATAAAGGATTGGTTTTTGCTGGAACATCTCCAGATAATCGTTTAGTTGAAGTTGTTGAAATTCCTGAAAATAAATTCTTTGTGGCAGCTCAATACCATCCAGAATTTTTATCAAGACCACAACGTCCAGAAGGTTTATTCCAAGCCTTTGTGAACGCTACAGTTTAATAAATGTAATTGAAAGAGATAATAACAATTTGTTATTATCTCTTTTTTTATGTCTAAAAGGGTTGTATTTAATATGTGTACTATGTATTATAGTACACATGGATGAGGTGAGATAATTGCAAATTAATAAGACGAGTAGTAAACCGTTTTATGAACAATTGATATCAGGTATAAAAGAAGATATTTTTAAAGGAATTTTGCAGACAGAAGACAAGTTGCCGTCAGTTAGAGAAATGGCTAAAATTCATGAAATGAATCCAAATACGGTTAGTAAAGCGTATAAAGTTTTAGAATCACAGGATGTAATCGTGACAGTTAAAGGTCGAGGGACATATGTCAAAGCCAATAATGAGAGCAATCGCGATGAACGACAAATCCAAAAAAATCGTGAGGCATTGTTAGATACGATTAAAGAAGTGACCTATCTCGGTGTCCAAGAAGATGAGATTCAGGGTTGGGTTAAGTCGTATTTTGAAAAGGAGGACTAAGAATGGGATTTGAAATTAAAGGTTTATCAGAGAAAATTAGTGACAAAGAGATACTTAATGATATTAATATGTCTTTAGTCCCAGGGGAAATAGTGGGTCTAATTGGTCGTAATGGAGTTGGTAAAACAACCTTATTCAGATCAATTTCAGGCCAATACATACCAGATCAAGGTGATATTTTAATTGATGATCAATGGATGAAAGAAGATTCATCATTGAAGGAAAAACTCTTTTATTTAGATACACAGAATAATTTTTTAGACAGCTACACAATAGATAAGATTGTCGAATTCTATGAACTCGCTTATCAAACGTTTGATCGTCAAAAATATGATAATTGGGTCACAGAATACAACCTACCTAAACAAACAAAATATCGTCAATTTTCTAAAGGGATGCAAGGATTATTTAATATTATTTTGGCCTTTTCCACTGGTGCACCATATGTTATTTTAGATGAACCACTGGACGGGTTAGATGTAATTGTCCGTAAACAAGTTTTCCAAATTATTATTGATGCCGTTGCTGAAGACCAGCGAAGTGTACTTATTTCTTCACATAATTTAGAAGAATTAGATCGATTAATCGATCGCGCAATGGTTTTAAAAGATGGACATATTGTGAGTGATTATCGTTTGGAAGACACGCGTTCAGAATCACGAAAAGTTCAATTGGTGTTTAAATCAAAAGAAATTCCAGCTTTCATTAAAGAAAATAGCCGAGCAATGAGTATTCAAGGTCGTGTCGTCACTGTTTTATTTGAACACTATTCAGATGAAATTGAAGCTCAAATTGAAGCTGAAGATCCGGCATTATTCGAAGAATTACCGTTAACGTTGGAAGATTTATTCCGAGCAAGTCTTTCGGCTAAAGAAAATACCGGAGGTGGGAAGTAGTGACAGTTAATAGAAGATTGAATCAGATTATTTGGCAGAGATATAAGTGGATTGTTTTATCACTTGTTGCACTTATTGTGGTTGTTATGGGGTTTACACTACATAATTCGGTTGACACTACGGGAATAGACGCGGCCAATCTTACTTATACAGAGTTTGTTCAAAGTGAAAAAGATTCGGCAAAAGCGGATCATCGTAAAATAGGTTCAGTTAGCAGAGCAACATATGAAAAAAATAATATTAAAATAAAAGATGTAAGTATTCATGATGGTACATTTCAAAATGCAAAAACAGCACTAGTTATTTTTAGTCTGGGTGCTATCTTATTAGGGATATTTACTAATATGTATGATATGCAAACTAAATTTAATGAATTTATATTTTCAAGCTCATTTTCTAGAAAACGCATTTTCTTAAAAAAAATTGGTCTAATGTTACTACCTGCCTTACTTACTTTTATTGTAGGTTCAATTATAACAACATTTGTTGCTGATGTAGCTATCTCAGTAAGTAATCCAAATTTTATATCAGATAGAATGATACATTTATTCTTAGATAGTAGTCAATTGATTGCGCTATACAGTGTTGGCCTTGTGGTAGGTGTTTTAGTTCGTCGGGTTGTAGCATCTGTCGTCACTGCGTTGGGATTCACTGGCTCGGCCTTGATATGGTTTGCTTACTTTGAAGGATTCATTTTTGATCAAACGCAAGACATGTCTAATACTTATTATCTTGTACTAGGATTTATATACTTGATTGCTGGGTTATTGATGATAGTGATGGCAGTTCATTATTTCAACAAATTATCATTAGAACAGGATAGTCCTTATTTACAATTCGATTATTTAAAACTACCACTACTCATTTTTACAACGGCTTATATAGCTATTTTAATGGCTGTAGTTAATTATGATACAATTGGGGAAAAAATAGGATATGGCTTGATAAGCGGCTGTATTACAGTCATTGTTGCTTATATTGTTATTTATCGTCCACAAAATATTAGTCAAAAATTGCAACGTATTTTTTCGAAAAATAAAAAATAAAAGTAAAATGGCTACCTATTTCTCTAAGAATAGGTAGCCATTTTGACCTTACAGACTTGTTAGTATGTAATAAAAGGGAATTGTGCTAAACTACTGTTTATAGGAATGTAAAAGCAATTATTGGGAGGGATTCAATTTGAAAGAAATGTTAACAATAAACAATTTAACTAAAAGTTTCGGTAAAAAGGTAGTCCTCAAAGGTATTAATTTTACAATCGCAGAAGGTGAGATTGTTGGGCTTGTTGGTGCTAATGGCGCTGGTAAAACAACCATCATGAAATCAATTCTTGGATTATCAAATTACCAAACTGGAGAAATAACAATTGACGGTAAAATTGTATCAACAACTAGCCATCAAGGGTTAGAAGAAGTTGGTGCCTTAATTGAATATCCTGGTATCTATCCATTTTTAAGTGGCTATGATCATTTAAAATTATTCTCTGAAATCAATACCAAAGAAGAATTAGATGAAATTGTTGCTGATTTGCATATGACAGATTACATTAATCGTAAAGCTAAATCATATTCATTAGGAATGAAGCAAAAATTAGGAATTGCATTAGCTTTATTAAATAGACCAAGATTAATTATTTTAGATGAACCTATGAACGGATTAGATCCTCAAGCAACACGTGATGTCCGCGAACTTGTTTTAAAGTTATCTAAACGCGGGACAGCGTTCTTGATTTCAAGTCATATTTTAGGTGAATTAGAGAAAATTGTTGATCACTTTATTATTTTAAATGAAGGTAAAATAATGAAAGCAATGTCTACTACTGAATTAAGTGATAGTAGTAAGCGATATGTTTTACTAGAGACGACGTCAAACGAGCAAGCTAAAGTTCTTTTAAAGGCCGCTAATTATGAATTGGCAGTTGATCAAACAGTTAAAGTAAAGGTAGACGAACAAGATACTTTAGCAAATATTATCCAAGTGCTCTACGATAATAAAATTCAAATAAATGATGTACGTCATCAAGAACATGATATGGAAGAATCACTATTGAATTTATTAGATAGTAATGACGGAGGTAAGGCTTAATGTTAACTTTAGTTAAACAAGAATTATTTAAGTTAGGTAAAAAGAAATCTACAGCGATTATATCAGCGATATTACTTGTTTTTATTTTTGGGGTAGCACTTTTAACAAAAATATATAGTTCGATTTTCGATCCAGCAAGCATGGTACAAAGTGGATTTGGATCTATTCAATTAATTATTTTCATTTTAATTGCGTCAGCAAGTGTTATTATTGCTATGGAAACACAGTTTGGTACAATTAAGGATTTGCTTTATCGGAAATATTCACGTGGAGCTGTTTTAGCTAGTAAATGGCTTACAATATTAATCTATTCGATTTATTTGAATGTTTTAATATTCGTGGCTTCAATTATAGCTAAATTAGTGCTTTTACCAATGGTATCCTTGTCAGATAAAATAGATAACCAAACGATTGTTATGTCTTTAATAACAACGTTAGTGGGGAATTTTATTAGTACCTGGTTGATTTTAAGTTTGGTATTATTATTGGCTAGTATCTTTAGTAGTTCAGGTGCTTCGATTGCAGCTGGTATTGTTTTTTATTTCTTAACATCTATTTTATCAGGAATCCAAATGTTAGCTATTGCTAAATGGGATTGGATTAAATGGAATCCACTTAATATGATGAATTTAAGTAATCAGTGGGCAGACGGACAGGAGTTTGAAAAACTAACTCAATTAACGAATAACGAATTGATTATAGGTAATCTAGCTTATACGGCACTATTTTTATTTTTAGGTTATTTTGTTTTCAAACGTAAAAATGTTTAAAAAAAGTGTATCGTCAATTAATTTTTGACGATACACTTTTTTTGTCCAATAATTATGAGTAGCTTAAAATGACTATTACTAAAGATACAAGTCAAATACTGCAATCTGTGGAGGTACTAGGAATCGAGCTGAGATTCGAGATGTTCCAATACCACTATTAACATATAATTTTGTATTGTTCTTTAGTGTATAAAGGCCACTAGAGTAGCCACCATCTCCGTCATGATCAGATAATAATCCTTTATTAGTGAAAGGAATACGAATTTGGCCACCATGTGTGTGACCACTTAAAATTAAATCGACGGTATTAAATGAACCATTTGACAAACTAGGTTCATGAGCCATTAAAATATGGTACGTTGAATTGGATTTATCAGGAGCTACTGTCGTTTGGACATCGGGGATACCTAATTGAGAGTCATCTACACCACCCAACCAAATGGATGAATTTCCACCTACATTGATAGTCGTTGAACTATTTTTAAGGACAGTAAAACCACCTTGATTCATTACAGTAGTGTAAACTCTGGCTGCACCGCCACCGTAATCTTTATTTCCATATACTGCGTATTTTCCATAGGTTGATTTAATTTCACTTAGTTTTTGAACAATAGCTGTTACGGGATGGTATTGATTGTAATTGCTGAATAAATCACCTGTAAATAAGACCAAATCTGGTTTTTCTTGATTGATTTTATTAACAATTTTTCCGAAATTTTCAGGTGTATAATCATCTGCTATTTCGACATCACTAATTTGCACAATTTTAAGTTTCTTTTTAGTAGTATCTGCCTTATTTAAAGCAATATTTTTAACGACAACGCGGTAAGGCTCTATTTTAAATGCGTAAAAGGTACATGCGGCACTTACTATTAATAGGATGAAAATGACACTTAATATTTTTTTCTTCGTGATAGTATCATGCCTCCGTTTGATTAGTTAACTAAAAAAACCTACAGTAAGATTTTTAGTCTAAAACTGTAAGTTCTTCTTAAAACCTATATGGTTAGTTTTATTTATGAAATCCAAGAACTAATAGCTGACCAGATAGCGTTAAAAAATGAAACAATTGCGTCCCAAATTTTTTGTAGGAAGTTTCGATTTTCAGCTGTGTCTAATTTGCTGAAAATATCTTTAGCACCATCTTGAATATTTGTTGCAACTTTACTTGCTTGTGATTTGAAATTTGATGAATCTAAAGCACCTGAATCACGAATCTTGATTAACACGGCAATAATATCTTGTTTTTGATTATCAGTAATGACATTTGTTAAGTTATTATTTGTGATTTGGTTATTTACAATAGTAGTAATTTGATTATTTGTAATAGAACTACCTTCTTTAGCCATATCATTTTTAGCACCGGCTACAGCGTTATTCAATTGTGAATCAGTATACCCATCTTTGCTTTTATTGGCTTGTGTAATGTCACTTAAAGTCGACATTTCATTTTGTGCGGCAGTGACTTGTTTTGTATTTAGAGCGTCCCCGTTTGTAGCGAAGGCTGCATAAACACCAGCTAAAGCACCTGATCCATCTATTGGTGTAGCAGAAGTGACATAGATATTGGCATCAGTTACACCAGCTGTTAATGCGGCGTTTTTATATTGGTTTTCTGTAATTGTGGTGATGTTATTTTTACCATTGTAGTCTAAAATTTCAACGTTGATACCAGAACCACTGCTCGTTTTTTGAACCATAGCAGATGACCAGACACCTGAAGTTGATGTAAATGAGCCACCAGAACTATTGAGATATTTAACTAAAGTTGCGCCATTTACGGGTAATGTCGAATATGAAGAACTACCGTTTAAGCTAGCTGTTAAAGTTGAAAGTGTTCCTGATTTTTGTGAATCTGTTAAACTTGTTCCTAATGTGACAACTGGATTTGACCAGTCAGTTGTTGTGCCCGATGTTGATGAAGCTGAGCTTGAATCATTAGTTGCAGCAGAGGCAACAGATCCTAGACTCAAGACAGCTAATGTTGTAAGAGTTACTGTATAAATTAATTGTCTGAATTTCATAATGGTTTGCTCCTTAAATAGCATGTATTTTAATTTTATTATACCTATCTGATGAAGGAATCATAATAATTGAGTTTGAATAATAGAAAAAATTAAGATTTATCATCATTGAGAGATTTCTTTGTAAGTGAGACAATGAGCGCATCATTTAATCTAGCAACATAATTTTGAGTAGTATGGTATGACTAATTTAAATAAAACTAACGACTGAATGGGAGAATAACGATGACAAAAAAGATGACGGATACCTTTAGATTCAGGCGGGGATTGGAATTGAAAAATAGAATCTTAATGGCGCCAATGACCGTTAAGATGAGCTACTATGATGAAGTTGTTACACATGATGAATCAGATTATTATGCACTACATTCAGGCGAAGTTGGGGCTGTTATTACGGCAGCTACCAGTGTCCAAGCAAATGGAAAAGGTTGGGAAGGCTCACTTGCCATCTATGATGATAAGTTTATTCCCGGGCTAACGAGATTGGCATCGGCAATCAAAAAGAATGGGACTAAAGCTATTTTACAAATTTTCCATGCGGGTCGTATGACAAATTCAACGGTACTTAGAGGACAATTACCAGTTTCAGCCAGTGCTGTTGCGGCAGAAAGACCAGACGCAGAAATTCCTAAAGCATTGTCAGAAACTGAAATTTTAGAGTTGATTGAATCCTTTAAATCAGCAACAAAACGAGCAATTAAAGCGGGATTTGATGGCGTTGAACTGCATGGTGCGAATACGTATTTACTACAACAATTTTTTTCACCACACTCAAATAGACGTCATGATGCTTGGGGTGGCACGCTTGATAAGCGATTTAAATTCATTAATGATGTAGTTGATGGTGTTATTGAGAGTGTTGATCAATCAGGTGTAAAAGATTTTATTGTTGGTTACCGCTTTTCGCCTGAAGAATATGAAAAGCCAGGTATTAGTATGGAAGATTCAATGATTTTGATTGATAAACTTGCTGATAAAAAATTAGATTATCTACATATCTCATTAGGTAAGTATAATAGTGTTTCGAGAAATATAAATTTCAATGAAAAATCAAGAATGGATTATGTCCAAGAAAAGATAAATGGTCGTGTTCCATTAATCGGGGTAGGAGATGTTCGGACTCGGGAAGATGTTAATGGTGTTTTGGCTAACGCTGATTTAGTAGCCGTTGGTCGTTCACTCTTAATTGATCCTAAGTGGACATCAAAGTTATTGAATGGACAAGAAGAAACTATAAAAAGAACCTTAGCTAAAAATGATCGGGAAAAATTAATGGTTAGCGATGGTGCTGTTGAATTTTTAAAAGATATGATGCCTGAGCGGTTAGTTGATTAAAAAACAAAACTAAATCTAGACAAATAGTGTGTTGCAAATTTAATTTGCCGCATGCTATTTTTAGTTGCGGCCCTTTCAACTAGCGGTTGCCTGTTGCACCCCTTGCTGTATGCTAATATTTGAGATGTTAAATAGAGGAAAGAAGGTTATAGGGATGAAAATTATATTTGCGGAACAACTCGTTAAAATACGTAAAGAGAAAAAAATGTCACAAGAAGAATTGGCAAATCAATTGTTTGTATCAAGACAAGCTGTATCAAAATGGGAAACAGGAGAAGCTGAACCTGATTTGGGAAAAATTGAATCGGTAGCCAAAATTTTAGACGTCCCTGTAGAAATATTACTTTTTGGTGGCGATGCCAGTGAAAAAAACGTCAGAGTTTAAAACTAGAATTAAACGATTTATAGAAGAAGATGAATCAGATAAAGATTGGCACGAAAATCATAGATGGCGTGAGTGGCAATATAAACCGATTAATAATGGGTGGGAATTCCTAGCTCGCTATTACTGGATTATTTTTGCACTCATTGGCATGATTGCATGGGGGATTATGGGTCTAAAATAGATATGATAATAAAGAAGCTTTCAATACTTGTCTACAAACAAGTATTGAAAGCTTCTTTATTTTACCGGAACAACTTTTATTTCAGTTGAGTCATCATGAATGACAATGTATAACGTTTGAGTTTCTTCTTTATCAAAGAAACCGAGATTAATACAGGGTAAACCATCGATTTCTTCCACGCCAACGAAACGATCCGTAAATATCTGACGAACCATTTTACCCATTTCTTTATGGGCATTTGCTTTAGCGGCAGCTGTTTTAAGTGTAAATCCAGAGTCTAAGTAAGATTTAATTAATCGAATAATTGATAAGGTATGGTAAGAATATTTTCTATTCTGATTTTTATTAGTATTAATAGAATCAATAAAGCCTTTTTGTTCCCAATAACGAATTTGACTCTGAGTGAGCCCAGTTGTTTCGGCAATTTCACCGATTCCGATTGAAAATGTATCATTCTTCATAATAACGGCCATTCTTTTTGCATAATCTTTAATGTTTGCAATATCGTCCATATCTGCCAAACGAATATACCTCCTAAATAAAAATTTATCTAACAATCTCATTGTGATGTTTACTATACTGATTATATATATATTAAAACGTTTGTCAACTTACTTGACATTAAAGCGAGATAGTCTTATATTAGTCTTCGAAGATAAATTAAAGAAAAAGAAGGTTTTAAGTATGGATGGATTAGATGCAAAGGGTAAACCATATAATCGCCCCATGCTAATTGCAATTTTATTAGTAGGGACATTTTGTACGGTTTTGAATCAAACAATTTTAGCAACTGCATTTCCAACATTAATGGATGAATTTGACGTAACAACGTCAACTGTTCAATGGTTAACAACAGGATTTATGTTAGTCAACGGGATTTTAATTCCAGTTAGTGCATGGTTAAGTAGTCGTGTAAATACCAAATGGTTATACATAGGTGCTATTGGTATCTTTGAATTAGGAACAGTTTTAGCATTTATCGCACCTAATTTTGGGGTATTGTTAACAGCTCGCTTAGTTCAAGCAGTCGGTGTTGGGGTAACAATGCCTTTATTACAAACGATTATGCTTTCAATTTTCCCACCCGAAAAACGTGGTGCTTCAATGGGACTTGCCGGTTTAGTTATCGGACTAGCTCCTGCAATTGGACCTACACTTTCAGGTTGGGTTATTGATAATGCTTCATGGCGTGATCTTTTTGGTATGATTATTCCATTAGTAGGAATTGTTTTTGTGGCTTCTTTCTGGTTTATGAAACCGGTCATCAAAACACACAAATCTAAAATTGATGTCTTATCATTGATTTTATCAACAATTGGATTTGGTGGCTTACTTTATGGATTCTCAACAGTTGGAGATAACGGCTGGGGAAGTACCTCAGTACTTAGTTTCCTTGTTGTGGGTGTTATTTTTATTGGTTTATTCATATGGCGTCAATTAACAATGGAAAATCCTTTCTTGGAATTACGTGTTTTTGCTTCCCAAGAATACACAATTGCAGCCGTTTTAAGTTCAATTGTTAACATGGCTATGATCGGTGTTGAAATGATTCTACCAATGTATCTCCAAATTGTACGTGGAGATAGCGCATTTGAGTCAGGATTAACCTTATTGGCTGGTGCTTTAATGATGGGGATTATGAGTCCGATAACGGGACGATTATTCGATATTTATGGTGCTAAGAAATTGGCAACTGGTGGTATGTTCTTATTAACACTTGGTACAATTCCATTCGTTTTCTTAACAAAAGATACGCCAACTTTATACATCACAATTATGTATGCAGTTCGTATGTTTGGGATTTCAATGGTTATGATGCCAACAACAACATCAGGGATGAATGCATTACCAGCTAACTTGATGGGTCATGGAACGGCTGTTAATAATACAGCTCGTCAAATCGCAAGTTCAATCGTAACAGCGGTTATGATTTCCGTTCTAACAAATGTAACAACAGCTGCATTACCAGCTAAATCAATGCTTAAATCGGCACCATTAGATTACAAAACAAAAGCTATTGATGCGACATTAAGTGGTTATCATGCTGCCTTTATCATCGCAGTCGTTTTCTGTGTGGTTGGGCTCGGATTTTCATTCTTCTTAAAATCAAAACAACAAGTTTTAAAAAATGGAGGTAATAAATAATGATTATTTTATTATTAATTCTTTCAATTATTTTATTCTTCCTTACGTGGAACCTCATCCGTAATAATGTACTGAGCTACATTTTAGGTGGCATTTTTGCACTTTGTATTATTCTTACAGGTGGCTTAATTGTTGCTAACTACAGTGCACATTATGGAATGGAAAAAGTAACGACAACTAAGACAGAACAATTAGCTTCTAGTTCTAAAGAGATGGACATGTTACTATATCAGCCTATCGGTACAGATGGATCTGAAAAAGTCGTTATTTATAAAAATACGGCATCACAAAAGAAAACAAAGGCAACTAAGACAGACGATACAACTAGCAAGATTGTTGAAAATGCTAAGAGTAACAAATTAGTTACTAAAGAAACCCGTTGGACTTATAAAGGTAATGGGTATCGATTAATGTTTGGTATCGCTAATAACGATAAAACTTTAGTAAAACGTACGCATACATTCTACGTTAAAAAGAGTTGGACAACATTAACGGTTAAGCAAGCTAAGGCCATGCCTAAAATTGCTAAAGTAGAAGCAGCTAAAATGAATACAAAGGCAGGAAAAGCTAAACTTGCTGCGGATGGTGCTACTTTTGTTAAAGCAGCTGTCACAAATGCTATGATGAAAGATGCATCAATCTCGAAAGCTGATCAAGCTAAGATTGCAGAACAAGCAACAACAATTTTCAAGGCACAAACAAAAGCAAAAGTAATGCAAAACGTATTAAAAGAAGTTAAAGAAATTAAATAAACCGTTATTTATTTAGTAACCACACTAGTTTATCCAACTAATGTGGTTATTTTTTTAAATTAAAACGTGAATTATAAAATAAACAATGCTATAATACGTTAATGGCATAAACGATAAAGGAGTTTCTTTGAATGAAAAAGAAAATTATAATTTGGATTGTCAGTATTTTAGTGTTATTAGCGGTTGCAATTACAGGGGGTAGTTTCTATCTCTATCACTATGCCATTCAAAATACAGAAAAAACATTAACGGGAACATCAAAAGGAACACCAAAGCGAACAATTGAAGCAAAAAAATGGTTGGCCAGTACTAAAAAAGAAAACTGGACAGAAACATCAGCAGGTGAAAATTTAAAATTAGTTGCTGACTATGTACCGGCGGCAACTAAATCTTTAAAAACAGTTGTTGTGGCACATGGTTACATGGAAAATAAAGAAAGTATGGCTTCATATATAAAATTATTTCATGATAATGGCTATAACGTTTTAGCGCCAGATGATCGAGGCCAAGGTAAAAGTCAGGGCGATTATATTGGTTTCGGATGGAAAGATCGCTTAGATTACATTAAATGGACCAAAAAATTAATTGCCGAAAAGGGAACAGATCAAAAGATTGGCTTGTTTGGAGTTAGCATGGGTGGTGCTACTGTCATGATGATGAGTGGTGAAAAGTTACCAACTCAAGTTAAAGCAATTGTTGAAGATTGTGGTTATACAAATGTTGAAGATTTGTTAGCTTATCAATTGAAACTCCAATTCAATTTACCAAAAGAACCATTAATAACAACTTCTAGTTGGGTAACTCAGTTACGTGCGGGCTACTCTTTTGCAGAAGCTGACTCTGTTAAACAATTAAAGAAAAATAAATTACCAACATTATTCATTCATGGCGACAAGGATGATTTCGTTCCTAGCGCAATGGTTTATGACAACTACAAAGCCTCAGCAGGTACGAAGGAATTGTGGATTGTGAAGGGCGCAGGTCACGGAAAAGCGTTCAGTAAGGATCCAGAATTATATACTAAAAAAGTCGTTAAGTTTATGAATGATAATTTAGATTAATAATAAAATCATTTATTTTTTAAATAACATCAAAAAGTGTGGGGGTACCCTCTATTTTTGATGTTTTTTTTTGTCTGTATCATGCTATCATATTAGTTATTATAGATGAACTTTGGGGAAAATAGGTGGGGGCCAACATGAAAATTAATAATAAATTAAAATTAACACTACTAACTTTTGGGTTATTCTTTTTAGTTAATGTAACAAGTATCAAGGCAGATGCGGATTATGATTCTGCAAAAGCATCAGCACCTCGAGCAATTTTAATGACAAATTTATTCCAGACGGGTACTGGTGCTGGAGTAGTAGCAACTAGTGGTATGGTCGAATTAACCGATACCAATAAAGATCCTAATTCGACTAATCTGGCTGCTAAAACGATGGTTAAAATTACGGATGCTAAGAATCAAAAAGCAGCAATTTGGTCAACAGACGAAAATTCATTTGATATTAATACAAGTAGTAAAGCTTCTATGTGGATTTATTTTGGTAGCAAAACGAATACTGCTGGGGATGGGATGGCACTTGTTTTTCAAAATGATGCAAAAGGAAATGCTGCTATTGCAACTAAAGCAGGTGAAACGTTAGGTGTTTGGGGAGACGATTCAGTGGGTACGGGATCCCCCAATAATACTGCTAGAGGCGCTATTCAAAATAGTTGGGCGCTAGAATTTGATACTCATTTGAATAATGGTAATAGTTCAGGAAACGGATTTGATTTAGATCCTAGTTTAGCACCTAACCATATTGGTAGTGGGTATCCAGCTGTTGAGGCAACATACACGGATAATCATACAATCTCTTCTTCAGTTAAACTAAATCATTTAGGCCTTATTAATTATAATGGGTTCTTATCAAATCGGGCATGGCATCATGTGACAATTGATTATAAATCAGTGAGTGCGAGTGCTGGGTCAATGACATATACGATTGATGATAAAAAACCAATTTCAGGAACAGAAGACTTGGATCCTACTGAAGATACAAGTCAGACAGGGCAGACGGCAAGTGTTCCAATTGATAAATCGAAATTTAATTCTACAACGGGTAAAATCCGTTGGGGATTTACAGGGTCAACGGGTGACTCTTTTGAAAATAACTTAGTTATGTTTGAAACTGTACCAGGTCTTGTTAATGCGACTGCGGTACAAACTATGACGGATATTACACAAAATAACAAGGATGTCTCGGCTAATGGAGAAGTAAAAGCTGGAGATAAAGTAAAATTCAACACTACCGTAACTTACGATAGTGGAAAACAATCGTGGACAGGCATAGGTGGATATTTAAAATACCCGGCTAATAATATAAAATGGACTGGGTATGAAATACCTAACGATTTTGGTACAGGAAAATTTCCTAGTAATATCTATGGAAGTGACCCTGCTGGGTTATCCGGCGCGCAAATACCTGAATTATCTACACCTGGACAAAGTTCACATATTTCATTTATCGGTGAAGTAATGCCAGTTGAAGTGGATACACCAGTGACTGTTTCAGCAGGTCAATTCATCGGAAGCAATGCAATGATTGATTCTAATCCTATTAGCTATACGATTAAAGCATCACCAAAAACAGCCTTAACGATTGATGGCCTTAAAGATATTGATATTAATTATGGAACGGATGCGACGATTAGTGGAACGGTAAAATCTAGTTTAGGTGGAACTTTTGCTAAAGGAACAACGGCCAGTGTGACACTTAATGAGGATACAACACCTATTAAGGGTGATGTCGCAACGGATGGTACATTTAACGTAACGATTCCAAAGGACAAACTAACCACTGGCGAATATTCTTATAATGTTCAAGTAACAGATCCAGATGGTAATACGACGCAAAAATATACACAAAAAATTAATATTAAACCCGTTTTAACTTTAAATGATAATAAAGGAACCGTTGTAGCGCCATATACATTGATTTTCCAAGTAGCTGATAATAGTGCAGCGTTAACAACGTACTATAAAGAAGGAAGTACTGGAACACCTGTTGAATTAGAAAAATATACAAATACTAAACCAGGTTCGACACAAGATCATAGTGTAGCACTAGATACAACTAAGTTTGCCATTGGAACGCACGAGTTAACTATTTATTCGGTTGATTCTGAAGGAAACATTTCTAATAACCAAACAATCTCTGTTGTCGTAGGATTGTTGAGTATTTCATCAGATGATTCAATTAATTTTAATAATAAAATACCAGCGAAAAGAAGTATTTTAAACCGTGCTTCAAGCTATATGCTTAAGTTAGAAACGTCAGCAGCTAAAAACTGGACATTGTCTGTGACTGCAGGACCACTAACTGCAGCAAGTGATAAAAGTACTTTAAAGCATTCAACTATTGGGTTTCGTAATTCAAATCAGGAAAACACGTTACCGCTTTCTCCAACGTATGGTACAATAGTGTCTACAGGAGTAGGTCAAGCAACTACGGTTGAAAAAAGTTGGTCAGCAGATTCTGGAATTGTATTGGATGTTGAACCAAGTGAAATTAAAGTAGCTGAAACCTATAGTTCTGAATTAGATTGGACGCTAACGAATGTACCAAATAATTAATAATAAACTTAATTGTCGGTTAAATTCAAATGTCCGGGGGGAGATAGGATTATGACAATATTACGGCTGAAAGCTGTACTTTTTACAGGTGTGTTAGTGACATTAGGGCTTAGCTCTACAGGTGTTAATGCTGATGATTATTCTAACGCAGTGGC
The DNA here is from genome assembly GCF_056782015.1 of Dellaglioa sp. CoH-57-MRSF-17. The sequence goes on from NZ_JBXAXY010000005.1 coordinate 52,180, forward strand.
ATCGGCACCAGACGCATTAGTATCAAATGGACTTTTGACACCTGGAACAACAGGAACACAAAATAATGCAAAAATTGTAACATTCGATGCTAGTGGTAATGTTGTTTCTGAAACAGCAGATAACGCAGATAAATCAATTATAAAAATTACGGATGCAACTAACCAAGTGGGATCTGCCTGGTCTACAGCAAACAATAAATTTAATCTTAATAAAAATAATAAAATGTCAATGTGGATGTATTTCGGTAATCAGGGTGCTAATTCTGGTGATGGGATGGCTTTTGTTTTACAAAATGATAGCCGTGGTCTCAGTGCTATTTCTGGTGGAGGCGAATCATTAGGTGTTTGGGGTGTTGATAAAGGTGGATCAGAATCTACCGTTGCAGGAACAGCTATTAAAAATTCATGGGCGTTAGAATTTGATACACATAAAAATAGTGAGGCAAGCAAGGGTAACGGATTTGATAATTTAAACACTATCCAAGACAATCATCTGGCAAGCAATTATCCTAATCAAAGGGCTACTTATGAACAAAATGGTTTTTTAAGTAAGTATAATAAATTAACTCATGATGGACTACTTGCTGTCGCTGACTTATCTAATGGAAGATGGTGGCATGTGTCAATTGATTATAAATCAACGTCTACAACTGCCGGCTCAATGACCTATACTATTGGAGATAAAGTCCCCGGTACGGGTGATGTATTAGGTGGTGGTCTTGCAAAGACAGTTCCAATTGATAAAAGTAAATTTGCGAGCACTGATGGTCAAGTGACTTGGGGATTTACGGGCGCAACAGGCGGTAACTGGGAAACAAATTTAGTGATGTTTGAAGAAATATCTGATTTAGTTTCTGTTACGGCGACGCAAAAAGTGACAGATACTACCCAGAACAATAAGGACATTACCGCATCAGGAATTGCTAACAGCGGGGATAAACTTAATCTTCAAACAACTTTGAAATACAATGATGGAAAGCAAGATTGGAAAAAAATCGTTGCTTCGTTAAAAACGCCTAATGCTGTGACGTTAGACAAAGAAGGTATCATTAAATACGCCGATGGAACAACGCAAACATTTGATACAACAACTAAAGATGGTGTCATTACATCAAGTCTAAATAAAAACTTATCAAAAAGTAATGATACAGCAACGATCAGTATGAATGGGACAGCTAAAATTGTTGCTACAGATACCAAAGTAACAAGTCCAATTAGTACATTTAATGGTCAAAATACGATAGTAAGATCTCAGCTAGCTACGTTTACCATTAAGGCATTAAAGCAGAAGATGACACTTTCAGGATTGCTTGATAAAACAATTGATAGTGGTCAGTCGATTAAAGTTACGAGTAACGTTAAAACAGATACACTAATGGAAAATGATAACGTTACGATAACAACGATGCTGAATGGTAAAGCCTTTAGTGATAAATCAATGCTATTCAATAAGTTGGGTAGCATTGACTACGCTGAAGTGCTGCCTGCAGATAAGTTAAACGTTGGAAAAAATACTTATACGGTAAGTGTTGAAGATCAATATGGTAATTCAGTAACGGGTCAAGAAATTATCACTGTTAATGATCCAGGTGTTTTAGAAATAGCATCGGTAACGGGTGCATTAAATTTTGGACAAAGTGATATTCCAATACCCAACGAAGAAACAACCTATAGCCCTGTAGAAGAATTAAGTATACAGGTAGTTGCATCGGTACCAGGTACATGGAATTTAAAGCTGACTGGAACTGATGTTGTTGGAGCCAGCGGCACTGTGCTAAAAGATGCATTAATTTACAAAGAAAAAGCGACAGATATTGGGACACCTTTAAAAGACCATTCGATAGATATTGCGGGTGGGAACTCATCTCCTAACCAGATAACTAAAACGTGGGCAAAAGATACGGGAATTCTATTGCGTGTTAAACCTAGCGAGGTTAGAAGTGAAGAATATGATGCTTCAGTGCAATGGAATTTGAGTAATGTACCAACTAAATAAGTAGTATTAGTGAAAAAGGATAACAAAAGTTATCCTTTTTTTATTTATGTTTTGCAATTATTGCCATCTAGGATATTATGGACTATGTAGAGAGAATACGGAGGATAGATAACTAATGAAAATGACCGTTGAACAATTCATGTCCGCTATTGAGTTAGAGGCGTACACAAAGATTTTTTATACTGCCACACCAGAAGATGTCCAAGCGATTGGTGTACCAGAATTATTCGCTAAGTGTTATGCTGATTTAGAAAACAATGTACGGGATGGTAAGCTTGTAGAAGTTCAATTGATGATTGAATATCCTGAAGGTACCGCAATTTTTACACTTGAAGCAAATATCCTTAATTTACCATACAAATATTATAAAAAGTTACCCAGCTTCTTTAATGAAGTAACAGATGAAGCAGAAGTTAATGTCTATCTGATTGTTGAGTCACCAATTCTGAACGCATCTAAATTAAGAATCGATGAAATTACATCTGTGACTAATTATTTAGAAAACCCCAGTGATCATAATATGACAAGCACAACTATGATTGCTGAAAAGATAGCTTTCCTTGAAAATCCACCTATTATTGAAGAAAAAGAACCAGTTGTCGTTGAAAAGAAAAAGAAAGCTCCAGCTAAGAAAAAACCAGCTGTTAAAAAGAAACCAGCAGTTAAAAAGACGACGGCTACAAAAAAAGCGACAACAAAGAAAAAAACGACAACTGTAAAGGCGGCAGCCAAGAAAAAGCCCGTGGCCAAAAAGGTACCCGCTAAAAAGAAACCGGCTGTAAAGAAAGTAACTACTAAGAAAAAAGCACCAGCCAAGAAAACTAAATAAAAAAACGCCGATATTATCGGCGTTTTTTTGTCTAATTATTTAATGAAGAAATAGTAAACGAGTAGCAAGGCACCTAAAATAATACGGTACCAACCAAATGGTTTGAAATCTTTCGACTTGATGTAACCCATCAAGAATTTGATTGCAACAATTGAAACTAAGAATGCGACTACACAACCAAGTAATAAGACGGCTGTTTGATCACCGGTAAAGCTATAACCATTATGGAAGTATTTAACTAATTTGAGTAGACTGGCACCGAACATAACTGGAATTGATAAGAAAAATGAAAATTCAGCAGCAATGAATCGAGAAGTCCCTAATAAAATGGCACCTAAAATAGTTGCACCAGAACGTGATGTTCCGGGAATTAAAGCAAGAACTTGGAAAACACCGATTAGTAACGCTGTTTTGTAAGTAACTTGATTGAATGATGTAATAGAAGGAACAGCATCGGCTTTTTTGTTTTCAATAATAATGAATAAAACACCATAAATAATTAACATTAAGGCAACAACTGGGAAATTATATAATTTCGCATTTAACCAGTCATCAGCAACTAACCCAATCACAGCAGCTGGAAGTACAGCTACAATGACTTTACTCCATAGAGACCACGTATCTCTTTTTTCTAATTGCGATTTTTTTGGAGAAAAAGGATTTAATTTATGGAAATACAACACACAAACTGCTAGGATAGCGCCCAGTTGGATAACAACGAAGAACATTTCCATGAAAGCAGCATTTTCTTTTAGTTGTAAAAATTCGTCAACTAAAATCATATGTCCCGTTGAACTAATAGGAAGCCATTCTGTAATTCCTTCGACAACTCCCAAAATAATAACTTTTAACATAACAATAATATTCATACAAATAGATTCCTTCCAAAATTTTATTTAACTGCTCTAGTATACCTAATATGAAAATTAAAAACCATAAAATTAAATAAACCTTATGCTTTTAGGCATAAGGTTTATTTGTGAATATAAGATTTTAGTTAAGATTAATTTTATAGGGCTTTTTTGTTACCGCGACGTGCAATTGCAGGGAGGATTAAACCTAATGCAACTAAGACAAGTGGTGTGACAATATTAAGTGTTAATTGGAACAAGTAGTTAGAAGGGCTATCTGAGTAGTTTAATTTAGGAACAACTCCTAGGATACAAGCGAATGCAGTGAATAAGAAACACCAAGCACCAACAATGTAACCAACGACAGGATTCTTAACAAACTTGTAACCGGCTTTGAAATTCTTCAATTGTTTGTTTAATAGCATGTAAGCGAAGAATACCCAGAGATAACGCATAGGCATGACAACCGCATTTAGGTTCAATAACCATTTGTATAATGCGTTCATGTTACCAATCCCGATTGCAGGAATGATAATTAAAATACTAACTAAAACACCAGTCATGGCATAACCATTAACGGGAGTTCCTTTTTTATTAAGTTTTGACAAGCTTTTAGGAATGAAGTTTGGATCAGCATCACCTAAAAGAATTTTTAATGGTGCATCAATTGAGAAAGCAAGCGCTGAAATTTGAGCCATCGCATTGGCAATTGCGTATAGAATCATGAATAAATTACCTACGTGATAGAAACTACCAAGACGTAAGAAACCTTCGTAAGGACCATTTGTGATTAAATCATCAGGGATGTTAGTTCCGTTAAATAAGAATCCCATAGCGAACGAACCTAAAATAGCACAGATGGCAACCATTGCGGCCAATGCTAACATTCCTTTTGGAAATTCTTTAGCTGAGTTTTTTGTTTTATTAACATAGGGAGAAATCTTTTCAGCACCACCAACAGCGAAAACTAACATTGAAATCGTTGTGAAGTAGGCGAAGTTAAAGTTAGGTAGATATGATTTAATGGCACCCATATCAGGTGTTTGAATTTTAGCATGCGTCATGAATGGCGCTGAAACTGCCAACAAGATGAATAATAATGACATAACGAACATTGCTGTTCCGGCAACACTACCAATTCGACTTAAAGTAGCAAGTCCCTTTGAGGCAATCCATAAGAAGAAAATGAAAATGACTAAGCCCATAAGTGAAACGGTCATAGCAGAAGTTTCATTAACGAAATTTCCGTTACCTTTGAATAACCAACTAAAGGCAATTAAAATACCTTGTGGTTTTTGTGCTAGGTAAGGAATATGTACGACCCAATAAGTCCAAGCTGCATAGTAGGCAAGTCTCTTGGTTGAAGTTTCTTTCACCCATGAAGACACACCACCGCTGGCATCTTTAAATGTTGAGCCTAATTGACCAACAATTAAAGTATAAGGAACAAAGTAAAAAATCATGATTAAAATCCAAGATGTAATAACAGTGAGTCCTTGGTTAGCAAAGTTGTTAAAGACATTTGCAAGTCCCCAAACGGAAACGAATGCAATTAAAGCAACGTTATACCAACGTAATGTTTTTTCTGATTCTAGCAAAATAATAGCCTCCATATGGATAAAATATTTTATGATACTGGTGCAGTGATAGCTATGGTTAAGTATAAAGAAAAATGAAATAAAGTACAATCAAATTTTGTGATACATACTATAAGAAGTAAATATAATTATGATTAAAATGTCAAAAAAACACATCTAGGTCGCAAATGTTGAATGTTGTCTACCGAATATAGATGATATTATAACGGTAATTGGTTAACGACATAAACTAAAAAGAGAATCCTGGGGGATTATTATGAAACCAAAAAATAGAATTGTGATAGGTAGTTTGTGTGCGATGATGTTGTTCGGGGGAACAGCGTTGAATGAAACTATATCAGCAAGTGAACAAGAAGAAGCAACTAGTTCAAGTATTGCGACTATAAAAGAGCAAACTTTAGAAAATGTATTAAGTGAATCAACAGAATCAAATAAGGCAGATTCTAGTAGCTCAAGTAGTAGTGTATCTGATGAAAAAATAGATTCAGAAGTTGATACGACAAATGCAACAAGTTCAGAATCAGCGTCGTCTACACTATCTAGTGAAAAACTAGATAGTCAAAAAGACGAAAAGAAACAAGTAGAACAGGCTAAAAAACAAAGTAGCACAACACGTACGTTATTTGATGATTATAAAAATGCAGAGATTGTAGGGATGTTTCTGGGTGGAAGTAAAAAAACGATTAGCATTGACGATGTACTTAGCAAAGAATCAACAATAATGCCTGCAGATGCAGCGTTAGCTGACCTATTTTATAGTCAGGATGATGCGGGTAATGGAAATAGCGTTGATGGCTCAGGAACACCAGAAGGATCACCTGGGTACTATCCTGCCGTATCTTTAGATAACTACGTATTCAATGTGCAAGTAACCAAACCAGATAGTACGGCAACAATTTACGCACCTTTTCATCCAACATCGTATGATCCAATAGAAACACTCATGCAAGCACCAGTTACAATTAAAAATTCTGATCTAGCAATTGGGGAAAATAAAGTTGAGCTTACAGCTACAAGAGTAATAGGTGGGGGAACTAGTTTTCCAACTAAGGGAACTATCATTGTAACCATACCAAATCCTAAGATTAAAGTAGATGCAATTGCAGGCGATAAATTAGACAGTACGACTAATACGGATATCCCAGTAGTTGATGTCGCAAGTACTGAGTACCCAGTGAGCTACACGGTGAATAGTGATCATGCAACGACCTTAACAACTCAAATTACAGATTCTTATGGTGATGTAGCACACACCAGTCAATATAAGGAGGAGTACGATAATAGTAAAACGCTAGGTAAAGATCATACTAATACGATTAAGATGACCGACTTGACGGTTAAACAACATACAATAACCGTCACAACAACGGATGATCAAGGTAATGCGACTGTTAAAAAATTCATCCTTAATGTTAAAAAACCAACTAAAACGTTAAAAATTAATAGCATTAATAATTTAAATTATGGAGATAAAATTAAAATACCAAATGAAAAAACCAATTTAACACCATTAATTGGTCTTAATGTGGACCTTTCAGCTGTGGATGCCGGTAACTGGGTGTTGACTGTAAAATCAACAGGATTAACTGATGATCCAGATGCTTTGGTCTTTAAAAGTGATGCCAATGCTACAGAGCAAATCATTAATGATGCTGGCATAACCGTTTTATCAGGTAATGGTGTAAATGATACAGGAAAGGAGTTTAACGATGATGGAACCGGTATTTTGTTAAAGGCAGATCCATCAAAGCTTAGAGCAACTGCCTATAAAGCAGACTTGAATTGGACATTATCAAGTGTCCCAGTAAAATAACGTCAAAAAATGACACCTAACACGTAAATGTTGGTCGTTTTAAATGAAATAATTTTGGTATTATAATTTTATAGAAAAGAATAACTAAATAAGAATTAAGTAATTATGACTGTCAAAAGAAAACACTTAACCATGAAATATTGACCGTTTTTAGGTCAAATATCGACTATAGTGAGTGTATACGAAAAATGGGGGAAACAATGATGAAAAAAACTTTATTAACAACAGTAATGATTAGTGGTGTGGTATTAGGTTTCGGAACAATAAGTAAGGTATCTGCAGCAGATACTGCTACATCAAAAGATACAACGGCAAGTGCCACGTTTACAGCTGGCGGAATAGATCCAACAGATCCTAATAGTGCATCATTGTCAATTACAAATGTCACAAGTAAAGTTGATTTTGGTAAAGAAGCAATTTCTGCAGCGAATACTACATTAAATTCAAATAGTGGTATTAATGTAAGTGTTAGTGATCTTCGTGGAACATTTGTTGGTTGGAGCGTTAAGGTTAGTGGTACACCATTTATGAGTGTTGTAGATACTGTTGCTGATCCTACAGCTAAATCTGTAGAACTAGAAGGTGCTACATTGTCACTCCCTGATGGTACTGCATCGAATAATATTGGTGACGTACCTGAGGTAACAGCAACAGCTACAGGCAACGTCTTAGATGGTGGTGCAACAATTAGTGCACCTGTTGACAAAGGTGCAGGGGAAACTACAACAAGTTATGCACAAAAGGGTATTAACTTAGGGGTTGTTGGTGGTACAGCACATGCTGCTGCATACTCAACAACATTAACTTGGACATTGACTGACGCTCCTGCTTAATTAGGTTAGAGTCGGGTGAAATATTAAAAAAATTTGGGGGAAATATATTATGAAAAAAAGTTTAACAAGTTCATTATTAGCAACAACAATTTTAGGTGCAGGTTTAGCAGTATCAAGTAACGTAAATGCTGCAGATACTGTCTTACCAGATAGTGCAACAACTGACGGTTCAGTAACATTTACACCAGGTACAGATCCAACAGACCCAGTTGACCCAACAGACCCAGTTGACCCAACAGATCCTGGTGATGGTGGTGGCGGTGAAACAGGACATGCTGGTCCTTTAGCAATTGTATATGCAACAAAGGCTGTAACATTTGGGATTCCAAAAGATGATGGAACTGGTTCTGTTAGCACTACTGTACCTGTTTCAGCAAGTAAACAAGACCTTAAAGGTAGTAACTTTATTTCTCTTCAAGTTGCCGATACTCGAGGAACAGATGCTGGTTGGACATTATCAGTTAAAGCAGATCAATTCAAAAGTACAAAGTCTGGCGAATTAGCTGGAGCTGTCTTAGCTTTAGGTAAAGGTGATAATACCTTAATTGGTACCGGTGCTACACCAACACCTGCATCAGCTGCTGCAGTTGCAGCGGTTACTGATGGTGGAACTGTCTTATCAGCTAAAACAGGCGAAGGTGCTGGTTTAAATGCAGATAAGATTCGTGCAGACAACATGACTTTGACAATTCCTGCAGGTTCAGCTAAAGCTGATACTTATGCAACAACGTTAAACTGGAGTCTTTCAGACGTACCAGCTGTTTAAATTAAATAACAAATTCGGGGGAAATAAATTATGAAAAACGTATTAACAAGTGCATTATTATCAGCAACAATCTTAGGTGCAGGCTTAGCAGTATCAGGTAGCGTAAACGCTGCTGATATGACACCTGCAACAACAACAACTGGTGTTCAATTTAAAGCTGGCGATGAAGGACAAGTTATCCCTCCAGTTGACCCAACAGATCCAACAAAACCAACAGAACCTGGGGATAACGGTAATACTGGTAACAGTGGTAATCTTGCTATTATCTATGCTACTAAAGCAATTAGTTTTGGTACTGAAAATGAAATTACGGCAAATACGGTTAACTTAACGTCTGATACAGATGTTGCAGTTGAAGTTGGTGATGTTCGTGGAACAAATGCTGGTTGGACTTTATCAGTAAGTTCTAAGCAATTAGCTAACGCTGATGAATCAGAAAAACTTGGCGGCGCTGCAATTAGTTTAGGCGCAGGTGCTGTTTCAGTTGGTAATGGTTCTACAGCTAACCATGCAGTGTCATCAGCAATTGCTGATACAACAACTTCTGGGGTTGTTCTTGGTGCTACAGCAGACGCTGGTGCAGGTATTAACGTTGATAACATTAAAAAAGAAAATGTTAAATTAACAATTCCAGCTGGCGTTGCTAAAGCAGATATCGCGTATGCTTCAACGTTAACATGGACTTTATCAGATACACCAGCTGTTTAATTATTTACAATAAAAAAGATAGAATTATGGGGGATTAGATTATGAAAAAAGGTTTAACAAGTGCATTATTAGCAGCAACAATTTTAGGTGCAGGTTTAGCAGTTTCAAGTCATGTAAATGCAGCAACACTTGCTCAAGGTGCATCAACTGATGCTAGTGTTTCGTTTAAGGCTGGCGATGAAGGACAAGTAATCCCTCCAGTTAACCCAACAAACCCAACAGACCCAACAGATCCTGGTGATGGTGGTGGAACTGGTAATAGTGGTAACCTTGCTATTGTCTACGCTACAAAAACAGTAGACTTTGGTTCAGATATTGAAATTCCTACAAAAGCATTGACTGTTAAATCAGCAAAAGATCTTGCTATTGAAGTTGGGGATGTTCGTGGAACAAATGCTGGTTGGGCACTTTCTGTTCAAGCTGACCAATTTAAGAGTGGTAGTGATGAATTAACTGGTGCTGTTCTTTCAACAGGCAAAGGTAAAGTAGTTGTTGCTGAAGCAACAACTGGAACAACTACAGCTGTTTCAAATGCTGTTACAGATTTAACAACAGCTGGCGTTGCTTTAAATGCTGTTAAAGATACTGGTAGTGGTGTTACTGTTGATACACTTGCAGCTGGAGACATTTCATTAACTGTCCCTGCTGGTGTTGCTAAAGCAGAAGCTTACTCAACAAAAATGAACTGGACACTTTCTGACGTACCTGCTTAAATAAGTTGTTTAAAAAGCATTATATGGTGGCAATCACTATATAATGCTTTTTAACAAGAATCTTTAAAGTATTCCTTGGGGGAGGTTAGTCTCATGAAGAAAAAGATTATGATTATAGCAATGTTACTTTTGGGAGTTGTCATGCTGAATACTAATCAAATGGTTAGTGCGGCAACAACCGAAGCCGGTTCTACGAATGTGACTATCGGTTTTAAAGAGAATACCAAAGTGACACAACCAACTAGTGTACCTGAAAGAAAAACGACTGTTAATCCTGAAAAAGACATAAAAGGCTCAGTATCATCTGTAGGTGGTATTTTACCACAGACAAATGAAGAAAAATCTGTGATGGTTGTCTTAGTAGGATTCGTTCTAATATTAGGAGCACTACTATTATTCTTTATTAAAAAGGATAAAAAAGAAAATAAAGGTTAAAGAAAAGATAAATCAGAATAATCTGATTTATCTTTTTTATTATCTTCTAACTAAAAAAGGTCTTAAGTATTTGTGAATAAATATGTTAAAATTTATAAATAGCGTTTTAAGTAAACATTTAGGAGTGAATTATTTTGGATAATCAAGTTGTTGAAGGACAAACCATTTCATTTGATGATATTAGATATGGATTAACTTACCATAATTGTACGATTGAGGCTTCTTTTGAGACAGTACGAGTTGATTCAGTCACTTTTGATCATTGTACCTTTGAACAAACTGACTTTGTGCGTAGCGAATGGTTAGATACTGTAATTGATCATTGTGAGTTTTTGAACGCAGAATTTAATGAAAGTTATTTTTTTAGAACTGAAATTAAAAGCTGTCGGATGATGGGGTGTGACTTTTCTAATCGTACTGTTTTTAAAGAAACGACATTTAGAGATTGTCAGTTAAGCTATTCTAATTTTAGTGTCGCTAATTTCCAAGAAGTTGAATTTAGACGTTGTGATTTAAAAGAAACCAGTTTTCAAGCGGTTGAAATCAAGAAGAAATTAACATTCCCTGAAAGTAATATTGAAGGTTGCGATTTTATTGAGACCAACATGAAGTCTGTGGATTTCTCTGAGAGTGAATTTGAAACAGTTATACTGGATCCTAAGCTGGTTCGTGGATTAACGATTAATGCTTACCAGGCAACAATTTTAGTTGCTTTATTAGGTATTAAATTGAAGTGAGCTTACAATATTGTAAGCTTACTTTTTTATTTAATGATACATTATAGCTGACGAATACTGGTATACCAATTGGCATACAGGATTAAATAACTATTACCTGAAAAGGACCCTAAAACCATCAAATAATGAGCGTTTATAAGAAATTTATGGATAATATTAATTCTATTTAAGCGTATACTATAAGTAATAAAGATAGAGAATGGGGTGCGGGTTATGGGGATTAATCATAAAAAAATAAATTTATTAGTGTTTGTTTTAGCGGCGACTTTCTTAGCTACTTTTTCAAGTGTGTCGGCAGAAACAGATTATAATTATGCAATACAGACCGCGCCAAGTGGGATCACTTTGAATGGTATATTTCAACGCGGAACTGGGGCTGGTGTATCTGAAGTTAGTAAAACAGTTAATTTAACGTCTGGAAATGTCATAACAACGGATGCAAATGCTGCTACAAAATCGGTCGTAACAATTACTGATAATAAAGATCAAAAGGCAGCTGTTTGGTCAACTGATGGTAATACATTCGATTTGAACAAAGATTCAACAGCGTCAATGTGGGTATATCTTGGTAATGGAGGCGCTGCAGCCGGAGATGGTATGGCATTAGTATTACAAAATGATGCTAAAGGAAATGCAGCTATTTCAACTGGTAGTGGTGAAACATTAGGTGTTTGGGCTAATGATATACTACCTGAGGGTATTTTTGGAACAACATCAGGTTATAGTGATGTTTCGAAACTAGTTAAAACAGGGATACAAAACAGTTGGGCGTTAGAGTTCGATACCTTTAATAATGGGGGTCAAACTTCCGGGAATAGCTTTGATTATACTGCTGTCACAGGTAATCACATAGCTAGTGGTTATCCTGCAGATACTAATAGTTATACACGGGATAGTAAAGACTCGGGTTTTTTTCCAATACACACCGCCTATTTTTACTATCAAAATCACCTTGGGTTAATTGATTACGGAGCAAATCTATCTAACGCGTTATGGCATCATTTGACGTTGAAATATTCTGCTGGAACGAGTACAACAGGCTCTATGACTTACACAATTGATGATAAAAATCCAAAAACAAATGTTATGACAACAGGTAAGAGCGCGACTGTGTCAATTGATAAGGCTAAATTCAATTCGAATGGCGCAGTTCGTTGGGGATTTACTGGATCAACGGGTGGTAGTTATGAAACTAACTTGATAATGTTTGAAAAAGTTCCAGGTTTAGTTGATGCAACTGCAACTCAGACAGTAACAGATACAACTCAAAAAAATAAAGATGTTACTAATGATGGTCTAGTACACTCTGGAGATTCATTAGATTTTGTAACAAATTTAAAATATTTAGGTGGTAAACAAGATTGGAAAACAATTAGTGCTGGCTTGAAGGTTCCCAATAATGTGACGTTAAAAACGGGAACAATTACTTATTCAGGGGCAGCAACGGACTCAGAAACCATTGATTTAACAAAGATGTCAAATGGGGCAATTGTTAAGGTCCTTAAGAATGATTTATCAACAGCTAAGTATTCAAGTGCAAAAGTAACACTTACAGGAACTGCTGACAAAGTTGCAGCCGATACAGTTGTTAATAGTCCAGTAAGTGAATTTTCTGGATCTAATGCGGTTATCCAATCAAATGCAGCCAAATTCACAATTGGAGGCACACGAACATTAACGATATCAGGAATTAATGACATCAAGGTTAATCAAAATGAAGCAGCAACTATTGCCGGAACAGTAGTTTCAAGTCTTGGGGGAACTTTCCCAGCAGGAACGACAACTGCAGCAATTAAAGTCAATGGTAGTTACTCAGTATCAGCTAACGTCGGAACAGACGGTAAATTTAGTGTTAGCGTTCCAAGTAGTCAATTAAAGGTTGGTAAAAACCCATATACTGTGATGGCAACTGATCAATATGGGAACCAAACAACGTCATATACGGCTGATATTATTGTGAACTCTAATAAACCAACGTTTACTTTAGATGATAGTGGTACAACAGTGAATGCGCCTTATTCTTTGAGTTACCATGAGTCTGATGATAGTGCAACCATTAAAACGTACTATCAAGAAGGGTCAAATGCACCTGTTTTAATGGAAACATATGATAACGTAAAAGCTGGTCAGGACCATTCTGGAACTTACAAATTACCAGATAACTTAGCAATTGGTAGTCATGTTTTAACTGTTTATGCTGTCGATACAGACGGTAATAAATCTGACGTGAAAACTATTACTGTCGTTGTTTCAGGTAAAATGGGACTAACAACTAACGGTAGTTTAAATTTTGGGACAACTAAAATTCCAGGAAAAACGACAATATTACCTCGTCAAACTGATTTTTCTGTAGCATTAGAAACATCATTACCTGGGACTTGGCAGTTGTCAGTTTCAGCAAGTGATCTTACTTCAGATAGTAATACAATTAAAGATGCGATTGTGTATCGAGCAACAGCCGGAGATAAGGCTCAAGTTTTAGGTTCGGCAAGTCTTGAAATTTTGTCAGGAACATCAACGACAAAAACGACAACCGTACCATGGGACAAAGATGCGGGTGTTTTGGTTAAAGCAGATCCAAGTGAAATCCATCGCGGTTCATATACAGCCCAGGTAAAATGGGTATTAAGTAACACACCACCTGCATAAAAAATAAAGGAGAGACACTAAACTTTTTAGTGTCTCTCCTTTATTTTTAAATTTCTTTCGTTAAAGCAATGATTTTATTCACGGTATCATCTAAAAATTGAATTGTTTGATTGAGAGGTTCATCCGTAGTGATATCAACGCCTGCAACTTTAGCTGCTTCAATTGGGGCTAATTCGCCACCTAATTTTAAGAAGGCAAGCCAAGCTTCTGTCGTATTTTCTGGATCTTTCAATAAGTTCAAGTGTGCTTGTGTTGAAATGGCAAGACCTGCTGAATATGTGTATGAATAGAGGCCCATGTAATAGTGTGATTGGCGCATCCAAGTTAGTTCAGCACCGTCATTTATTTCAACATCTGGTCCCCAGAATGCTTCAAGGACATGACGTTTAATTTCACTTAATTGATCACCATCAAATCCTTGTCCAGCGTCAATGAGTTGATAAACTTCACGTTGGTAAGCTGCTTCAAGTAAATGGGTCACAAAGTTATGGAAATAAGTATTCGTTAACATTTTTGAATAAGCAAAACGTTTTAAGCGAGGTTCACTTGATTGATTTTCAATTGAACTTGTTAGTAATAGTTCATTGAATGTAGAAGGCGCTTCAACCAAATAAGTAGAAGGTTCACTACCCAAAATTGATTGGTTATCCTGTGTTAAAATGGCTTGCCCTGCATGACCGAGCTCATGAATTAAAGTATAGACATCGGCTAATTCGTTCGTCCATGACATTAAAATATAAGGATGTTTGCCATAAGGAGTTGTTTCAAAGCCACCCGTTTCCTTACCAATATTTTGTGGAAAATCAACCCAACGTTCTGGGAATGAACGAGCAACCATGGCTTGATAGTCAGATCCAAGTGGCGCAACTGCATCGTTGACATATTTCTTAGCTTCTTCAATTGAAACTTCTGGTGCGAAATCAGGATCTAAATCGATTTGTAAATCAGCAAAGGTCATTTTATCTAAACCGCGAACTTCTTTGACATGTGCAGCGTATTTTTGCATAACAGGTGCTAATTTAGTCATGATTGTATCAATTTGACGATTGAATAATGAACGGTCAACTTCTTGTTCTGCTAATAAGTAATCAAAAACTGAATGATAGCCACGTAAAGTAGCAATTCTTTTCTCCATAGATACTTGATTATAATAGTTAGCCGCAATTGTATGCTTATAATGATTTAATGTTGTTGAGAAGCTTTTAAATGCTGCATGACGAATAGCTGCGTCTGGATTGTATTGGTACGTATTTTCATATAAAACAAATGACATTGGATATGTCACACCATTTACTTCAAAATCAGAAAAGTCCATATCAGCTGCTCGAGTTTGACCGTAAACTGATTCTGGTGCAGAAAAATTAGGTTGGAAGGTCGCAAGGACTTGTTCAACCTCAGGACTTAACTGGAATTCTTTTTGTTTCTTTAATTGACGAATATAAGCTTTTAATTTTGGATTTGTTGCAACAACGTCGTCCAATAATTTAACTGGATTTTCTAGTAATTCAATATCAAAGAAAACCAGTTTTGTCGTAATTTCGGCAGAAAGTGCTTCAAAATCGCGCATTAACTGATTGGCTGTTGCATCAGTAATATCAACTGCTTGCTGTAAAAATGCATAATGTTCAATATGTGATAAGCGAGTGTAAATATCTTCCAAGTCATTGAAGGCGGTACTAATTGGAGCTAGTTCTCCTAAATGGCTATGGTAAGTAGAAACAAAGGTTTGAACGAGGTCACGAACTAAATCGATATCCGTCTGGAATGCAAGATCATTTGGATAAATGGCTGTTAAATCCCATGTTAGTGCTTCAGGTACTTCATTTCTATTAACTAGTTGGTGAGTTTTTGTCATAATCGTAACCTCCTAATGTTTGTATGGTTAGTATTGTATCATTATATAGAATTAAATGAGTAAAAAAGGATTATAATATAATTTTTTGATAATCTTCGATTAGTACAAGTCAAATTAGTGGTTTAATGCATGGTTATTTGAGATTATGAATTAAATAAAAGGAGGTAGAATAAATGAAAAAAATAATTGTATTAATTATCGCTATTCTATTAGTTGGCGGCGGGTACTTATACTATAGGACTAATTACTCAACTCAGGATTACTACACACAGATAACAGAAACAGGTAAAAAAGTGGTTAAAAAGGATCAAAATGGAAAAACGTATGCCGATTATAGCTATAATCAAATGGCTTATAATACTAAAAATGAAGCTAAGAAATTAACGTTTAATGGGAATAAAGAAAGACCGTTACGTCAAGGCGCCTATTTAAAATTAGCCTATAATGAAAAAAAAGGTGTTATTTCATGGGAAGAAGTTTCAAAAAAAGATCTACCTGTAAAATTAAAATAGAACCCAAAAAAAAAGACTGTAATGAAGAGGATAGTTATCTTCATTACAGTCTTTTGTTATTTAAAAATAACTATCTCTTAGGAATAGCTATTTTATTCGTGAGGGCATTATTTTGAGTATTTCTCGATTAAATCATCTAAGACAAGTAAGTCTTCTGCTTCGTAACGTTTACGGTAAGCAGCGATTTCTTCAGCTGAGAAATGTTTTGGATCGACAGCTAAATCTTCAACAGGGATGGCACGGTCGTCAGTGATTTTAACATCAATAACAACAGGACCTTCTGCTTTTATAGCTGTTTCAAATGCGGCAACTAATTCGTCATGTGTAGAAACTGAGATACCAAGCGTACCCATAGCGCTTCCGACTTGTGCCCAATCTGCGTCATTGAAATCAATACCATAGAATGGTTGACCTTCATCTTCTTGTTCATCTTGAATGAAACCAAAATGTTGGTTAGAGAAGACAATATTAATGACATGTTGTTTGTATTTTACTTGTGTTAATAAATCTTGAACAATCATAGCAAATGCGCCATCACCGACAAGGTTAAAGACTTGACGGTCAGGGAAGGCTGATTTAGCAGCAATTGCTGCACCCATACCATAACCCATTGTTGCAAATAAGGCAGATGTTGTGAATTTTTGTTTAGGATTCATATCTAAGTAACGTAAGCTATTCATTGTAACATTACCAACATCAACTGCGAAAATGTCATCGCCTGTGGCATGTTTGTTGATTTCTTTAAAGACAGAAGCAGGTTGAAGTGGTGTTGTTGTCTTGTCCTCAAATTTCTTGAGGTAAGTACGCCAGTTAGCCATATCTTCAATAGTTGCATCGAAGAATGGACGACTTTCAACAGGAGCACCAGCTAATTCAACAAAGCGAGCTAATGTTTTCTTAGCATCACTGAGTAAAGCGACATCAACTGCATGACGTTTACCAATTTTTGATGCATCAATATCGATTTGGATAAATTTCATATCGGGTTTTAAGACTTTTTTAGTTTGTGAGAAAGGTAAATCAGCTCCTACAAAGACAACTAAGTCAGCGGCAGCAATTGCTTCATCAGCAGGTTTTGTTGCAACTCGGTAAGTTGACCCTAAGTTAGCACGATAACTATCAGGAACAGTTCCTTTATTGATAGCTGTAATAATTACAGGCATTTTAAAATGTTCAGAGAAAGCAATTACTTCATCAGTAGCACCTTTTGTACCAATACCAGCGAATAAAACAGGTTGTTTAGCTTCTTTAATAAGTGCTAAAGCCTCTTTAATTTTTGAATCATTTGGTTCAGGTAAAATAGGTGTTGTGTAATTGTGACCTGAAGCGTAATAACTGTCAGCGTCGATATCCATCCAACCAAAGTCATTTGGAATTGTAACAACTGCTACACCTTTGTATTGGTAAGCTGTTCTGATAGCTTGATCAATTACACGAGGTAAGCTTTCTGGAGTCATAACTGTTCTATTATAGACAGAAACGTCAGCAAACATTGGATTTTCGTTCATTTCTTGGAATGAATCCATGTTCATTGCAGATGAAGCAACCTGACCGATTAAAGCAAGAACAGGAACATGGTCTTGTTGTGCGTCATATAAACCATTGAATAAATGTGTTGCCCCAGGACCTGCTGAACCAAAGACAACCCCAACTTTACCAGTTAGTTTTGCTTCAGCGGCAGCAGCAAGTGCCCCAACTTCTTCATGACGTACTTGAACGTAATTAATGTTTTCTTTTTCTGATTCAAGAGCACGCATTGTTGTATTGAATGATCCACCGGGTAACCCATAGACATTTTCAACTTTCCAATCCTGTAATACCTTTAACATTGCAATTGATGCTTTAATTTTTTCTGACATAATATAAATCCCCACTTTCATTTAAATAACAAAGTATCTTGTACCATCTATTATTACACTTTATGGTACCGTTTACAAATGAAATGTATGAATAAAATAAATTTTTTTTACGGACCTATTTTCTATATGAAATTTAATCAATATAAATAAAAAAGCATCATCAGAAGTTGCCTTCTTGATGATGCGAGTAGTGTATAGGTCATTATTTTCGAGTTGTGTTAATTGTTGAATTTGTTAATAAAGTATTGCCCGTTTCTGCTTTAACTAAATCTAAGGCAGATCTAAGTTTATCGGTAATACGTTGCTTCTCTGGTGTATCAGCGACTTCAAAAGCTTCACCGTTAATCATGGTTCCAGTTCCTTGTAGGTGATCAGATTTTGAATGGTGCGTGGCAACACGATAGCTAGTTCCTAGAGTCACTAAATCATCAAATGATAAATCTGTTTTCAATTGAGAAGACATCGTGTCTAAGAATTTTTGATTTAATAAGTTTTGTAAGTTTGTACTCTGTAAGGCAACAGACATGATAATCTGGCGTTGACGTTTTTGACGGCCATAATCACCAAGTGGATCCTCATGACGCATTCGGGCATAAGATAATGCATCTGCACCATTAACATGAGTTTTAACACCTTTTTTAAAGTGTGCACCTTGATAGGTGAACGATAGTGGTGGTGTGACATCAACGCCACCAACCGCATTAACTAATGTTTCGAGTCCGCCCATATTAATGGTTGCATAGAAATCAATAGGGACGTTCAAATATTTCTCGACTGTTTTAACAGCAGAAGCAGGACCACCATAAGCATAGGCAGAATTTAATTTACTTGGGAATTCTGATTCATAACCAGAAACCGCAACTTCTGCATCTCGGGGTAAACTGACTAACGTCATTGATTCCGTTTTAGGATTTAAAGTTGCGACAATTAAGGTATCTGTTCGACCGCCAACTTTTGCACGGCCTAACGCACCATCATCGGTTCCTAAAAGGAGAATTGAAATTGGATAGCCTGATTTTAAGACTGAAGAAACGTTTCTAGCTTTAGCGACTTTTGTCGGCGTATAAATTGAATCAGCTGCTTTTTTTGCGTTTGCGTAAGCTCTGTATGCATAAATACCGCCACCGACCAAAAGTAAGAGCAATAAAAGAAGAATTAAACGACGACGTTTTTTATTTGGTTTTTTCTTACCATTTTTTGGCAACGATGAGTGACGATTTTTACTTGGATTAGAAGTGGAATCTGCAATTGATTCCTGCTGATATAGTTCTCTACGAGTAGGCATAAATATAAAATTCCCTCCAATTAGTAATGACTAAATTATTTCTTATCAGTTCATTGTTCTTCAATTGCGTCTACCTGAGTCGTCGTATGTTTAACATTAAACCAATCAATGTAGTTACGTTTAAACTCAATAATCTTAAATTCAAAAGCATCAAACTTGATGACATCATTTAATTTAACTTTATGATTTTCGAGAATGAAACCTGCTAATGTAACACTTTCAGATGCTTTCATCGCTTTATTTTTAAATTTAAAGAAGCGTTCGAAATCATATAAAGTCGTTTTACCACTAATATTATATGAACCATCATCATTTTTGATAATGTATTCACTTGAAACGTCATCAATTTCATCTTTAACCGTTCCAAATAATTCTTCATAAATATCTTTATCCGTTACAATACCACTTGTACCACCATATTCATCAAGGACAACAACGATAGGTGTTTGTTTACTAATCATTTGGCTTAATAATGTTCTAATAGGTGTTGTTTCTGGTACTGTAATAATTGTTCTAAGTAGTTTACTAATTAAGACAGTATCATCAATCTCAGCTTGTCTAACTAAATCGTAGATATAGACGTAACCAAGAATTTTATCTTTATCATTGTTAGCAACTACTGGAAAACGGCTATAACCCTGATGTAAATAATCTTTAACGACATCGTGCACAGTATCTGTAATATCTACGACATAAAGACTTGTTCGATCGACCATAATATCTTTAGCAATTTTGTCATTTAAATCAAAGGCACGTTGCATATAGACATAATCATCTCTATCTAATTCACCACCTGAAACGGCATTTTGAGATAAAGATAAAATTTCTTTTTGAGTAAAAACTTCACTATTTTCATCAGTTGGCGTAATACCAATCATTTTAGCAACACGTGTTGCTGAGTTATTTAATAACCAAACTAATGGGTAAAAGGCAAGATGAAAGTAGCGTAATGGTGTTATAACAACCATTAAAACTTGAACGGGCATATCGATACTTAAGTTTTTAGGCACAATTTCTGTGTAAACCACTTCAACGTAAGTAAGGATTAAAACCCCGATAATTGCGCCAATGATATTTAACCCTGATTCAGAAGCAAAATGGAATAGTTTAAGCACATCTACAAGTAAAAATTCAATGGTTTTTTCACCAACCCAACCCAGAATAATACCAGCAACACTGACACCAACCTGTGTTGTTGAAAGGTATTCATTCAAATGGTTAAGCATTTTTAATGCTCTTTCTTGTTTTTTTCGATTTCCAATACCTGCTTCGATATCAGCTTCGATGGCACTTGGACGTGCTTGGACAAGTGCAAATTCTGCGGCAACGAAGAATGCTGCTGCAAATAATGTCACAAAGATAACAATCAAATTGATGATAACTGTACCGCTAGACAATTTTTGTGTCCCCCATAATTAAGTTATATTTTTAAGTTCGTATCTGTCTATTTTACCATTAAACATAAGGATTGTCGTTTAGTCTGAAGGAACAATTCAGATAATCTTAAACTTTTTACTTAGAGCATAGTAATTTAAGTGTAAATTCATTATAATAGAACTATAAAGAAAAAATACAGATTAATAACGGAGGCTATCATGTCGGGTCAATTCGCAAAAGGTCAATTAAAATTATTTGCACTTAATTCTAACGTTGAATTAGCGGAGAAGGTGGCTAAGGTTTTAAATACTAGTCTTTCTACAGCATCCGTGAAACATTTCAGTGATGGCGAAATTCAAATCAACATTGATGAAAGTATTCGTGGCGCAGATGTTTATGTTATCCAATCAATCTCAAATCCAGTAAATGAAAATTTACTGGAACTTTTGATTATGGTTGATGCGTTACGTCGTGCAAGTGCGGGTACAATTAACGTTGTAATGCCTTATTATGGTTATGCACGTTCAGATCGTAAAGCACGTTCACGTGAACCTATTACAGCTAAGTTAGTTGCAAACTTTATTCAATTAGCCGGTGTTTCTCGTGTAATTACACTTGATTTACATGCCGCTCAATTACAAGGATTCTTTAACATTCCAGTTGATCATTTAGTTTCTTTAGAAATCCAAGCTAAATACTTCATTGAAAATGGGATTACAGATGATGTTGTTGTGATTTCACCTGATCATAATAGTGTTAAAGGTGCTCGTAATATGGCTGAAAAGCTCAAAGCACAAATTGCTATTGTTGATAAACGTGGATCTGATTTTGCTGATAATATTGCAGCAACATCAATTATTGGCGATGTAAAAGGGCGTCGTTGTATCATTATTGATGATATGATTGATACAGGGACAATGATGACTGATGCAGCGCGTGCACTTAAAGCTGCTGGTGCAACAGATATTTATGCTTGTGCAACACATGCTGTGATGTCAAAAGGTGCGATTGAAGCTTTATCTGATGACAATATTAAACAAGTGATTGTAACAGATAGTATCGTTGTTCCAGAAGCTGACAAGCTCGATAAACTTGTGCGCTTATCAGTTGCCGACTTGTTTGGCCAAGCAATTGATTTAATTCATAAGAATCGCTCAGTTGATAAACTATTTACAGAAAAAGATTAAATTAAAATGAACCGCTGGTTAAATCACCTTTGTGATTTGTCCAGCGGTTTTTATGTGTTCTTAAAAAAATATAACAGCTAAATATGGTATATTATTAGGTAATGATAACGAGTTAGCGGTATGAAAAGGGGAGTTAAAATGAGTTTAAAATTTGTCCTAGGAAAAGCTAGTAAAGACCATCAAGCAAGCCTTGTTGCACAATTAAAAGCAGCGCAAACGACTGATTCAACGGCATCTTTTTTTTATCTTGTTCCCAATCATATTAAGTTCGAAGCAGAAGTTAGTATCCTTGAAGCATTAGGTAAAGACAAACTTGTCGAACAAAATATTTTTGCACAATCGAACGTCCAAGTCTTTTCGTTTACTCGATTAGCTTGGTTCTTTTTGAAGAATACACCCTATTATCAGATTCCTCGTTTATCTCAGTCTGGATTAAATATGTTAGTTTATCAATTAATTTCGGAACATGAAGATGAATTAACAATATTTCGTGGTGAAAGGACCCAAACTGGGTTTATTTCACAACTAGTCAGCCAACTGAAAGAATTAAAAGTTGGTTGTGTGACAGTTGATGATTTAACTCGGATTGCTGAATCTTTCCCAACGACTGGGGACTTAGGTGCTAAATTAGATGATTTACAAATTATCTATCGCGCATTTGATGCTGCGATGGCTGACCGATATATTGAAAATAATGATTTATTAGCAGAGTTGAGTCGTTATTTAACAGATGACGTTTTGAAGACGAGTTATTTTTATATTGACCATTTTTCTCAATTTACAGCACAAGAGCAGGAGCTCGTGAACGCACTGATTAAGGGTGCGAAACAGATTACAATTGGCTTAGTCTTAGATAAAGGCAATGCACATGAAGTTGCTGAAAAATCTGACTTATTTTATAAATCAAGCCGGATGTATGTTAATTTGATTGAAAAAGCACATCAAGCTCAGATTCCAGTGCTAACGGATAGTTATGCTGAAACCAAAGTTAACCAGAATCCCGACTTATCTCGTCTGGAAGATTTTTGGATTGACTCTAGACGGTTAGTTAAAACAAAATCAGAAAGGTTAGAAAATTCAGATTCTATTCAACTTTTTGAAGCCGATAGTCGGTATATTGAAATTCGACAAGTGGCGACAAAAATTCGCCAGTTAGTTGCAACTAAGGAGTATCGTTATCGAGATTTTATGATTTTAACGCGGCATTTAGATAGCTACGAAACGGTTATTCCACCGGTTTTTAAAGAATTTAAAATACCTTATTTTAACGATTTACAACACGCAATGGCTGACCATCCCTTAGTCGAGTTACTGGCAGCGTTATTTGAGGTGAAAGAAAAGCATTATCAATATGGCGCAATGATGCGCTTATTAAAAACTGAATTATTAATACCACAAATAGAAAATCATGCTATGCCAATTGAACAGTACCGTAGTGCTGTTGATTTAACAGAAAATATGGTTTTAAAATACGGTTTTTCTGGTTCTCAGTGGCTACGTGAAGATGATTGGACGTTCTACCGGTTTGATTTTACGGATGCAGATGAGCAACAGACGGATAAGGACCAAAGTATCACAGTACAAATTAATCAAATTAGACATTTTGTTAAAGACGTTTTACCAGGATTCTTCAATCAACTAGATCAGGCGACAACCGGTGAAGAGGGGGCAAAGCTAATTTATCAGTTTCTTGTTGAACAAGGTGTGACACAACGCTTGTTAAGTTGGCGAGACCGCTATTTAGCTGCTGGAAACATCTCACAATCAGAAGAACCAGAACAAACTTGGCAAACATTTGTTGGGATGTTAGATGAATATGTTGAAACATTGGGAACTAAAATGTTCAATACCGCTGACTTCATGGCCTTGATTCAAGCGGGATTTGAAGGGGCAAGTTACTCACAAGTGCCATCAACATTAGATCAGGTCGTTATTTCTGAATCAGGGATGGTTCAAATGAACAACCGAAAGATTACCTTTATGATTGGATCAACTGATATGGTGATGCCAGAACAAGTTAGTCAGACACAATTATTAACAGATGATGATCGGGCGAAAATGGCTAATCTATTAACTGATGATCAATACTTAGCCGATTCGGCTATTAGTCAAATGGCCGCTGAACCCTTTTTGAATTATCTCGGATTTTTAGGACCACGCGAACAATTGATTTTTTCATATCCAAGTGGCAACGATGGCGAAAAGAATTTAAATCCATCGCCTTATTTAATGATGATTAAAGAACACTTCAATTTATCAGTTCAACATTTAGCTGCTAATCCTGAATTAACAGAACAATCAGTCCTTGATTTTATCGGAACAAAACGTAGTACATTATCATCATTGGTTGTAGCTAGTCGACTTGCCAAAACAACTGCAGTATCCATGCCTAGTGCTTGGTTGTATGTGTTACGTCAACTGTCGGCTGACCCAGAAATGGGACCATTAACGAAACAATTATTAGGAAGCTTAGCGTATAAAAATATACCGGTTAAGTTGACGCCGGAAATTATAACTGATTTATATGGAACACAAATGAATACTTCAATTTCAAAACTAGAAACTTTCTATCGTAATCCATTTGAATATTTTTTACAATATGGGTTGAAATTGAAAGAACGAGACATTTTCGAGCTGTCTCCTGCAAGTACTGGTGAGTTTTTCCATATGGGGTTGGATGAGTTGATGAAAGTTGTGACTGAATCAAACCAAGTCTATGCCAATGTACCCAAAGAACAACTAGATGAATATTTGAATGTAATTTTAAAAGATATGCGCGAGTTACCTCAGTTCCAAATTCTTGGTAGTTCAAGTCGAATGGGCTATATTGCTAAACAATTAAGTCTTCTATTAAAACAAGTGACGCATGCCATGTGGCAACAAGGGCAACAAACAAAGATGAAGCCACTGAAAACAGAAGTTTTATTTGGTCATGTCGGTGCTGAGTCAGGTTTGAAAGCCCTAGCTTATAAGTTACCTGGCGGCCATTCAGTTAAAGTCCGCGGTAAAATTGATCGAATTGATTATATGAAGGTTGATTCAAAACAATATCTTGGAATCGTCGATTACAAATCAGGGATTCGAAAGTTTGATTTTAGTGATGCTTTCTATGGATTATCAATGCAAATGTTAACTTACTTGCAAGCATTGATTGAGAATGCAGAGGTAATTGCACCAAATACTGGACTGAAAACTTCGGCAGCTGGTGCAGTTTACATGCACTTACAAAATCCTAAGCTGAAAATTGAAGATGTACAGAAAAAAGGATTGGATAATACGTTGTTGAAAGCAAACCAAATGGATGGGCTATTATTGGAAGATGAGCAGTTACTGAGCCATTTAGATACTGATTTTGAAGACGAATCAACAGGGTTTTCATTAATCTATCCATTTAGAAAAACGAAAAAAGGGTTCACATCACCATCAGCTCGTTCAAAAAAATTGATTTCACAATCAGATTTAGATTTCTTGTTGGTACACAATAAACAATTAATTATTGATGCGGCAACAGATATTTTCGAAGGGATAATCGATTTAAGTCCGGCTAGATGGAACGCTAAAAAAACAGCCCTACAATATTCACCATATAAATCAATATTCCAATTTGATGCGATGTTACCCGAAAATAATTACCATGAAATAAGTAAATTAAGCTGGGAAGAAATTGAAAAACGGATTATAGACGGGGAGGCCGACAGTAATGAGTAAGTTTACATTTACACCAAATCAACAACGTGCTATCGATGAAAGTGGGACTAATATTCTTGTATCAGCCTCTGCCGGTTCCGGTAAAACACGAGTTTTAGTTGAACGCGTCATTCAAAAAATATTAACGGGAACAGCTATTGATGACTTATTAGTTGTTACGTTTACAGA
Organism: Dellaglioa sp. CoH-57-MRSF-17; assembly: GCF_056782015.1. The sequence continues at coordinate 78,059 of NZ_JBXAXY010000005.1, forward strand.
CGCTGCAGCTAAAGAAATGCGTCAACGGATTCAGGTGGCACTTCAAAAGGCAATCAATGAAGCAGACAATCATGAACAAAAACAACATTTAATGGATCAATTAATGCGCTTGCCAGTTGCAAATATTAGTACATTTGATGCATTTTGTCTCCAATTAATTAAACGCTACTATTATGTGATTGATTTGGATCCCGTTTTTAGAATGTTAACAGATATGACTGAGGCGGCTTTATTAAGAGAGAGTGTCTGGGAAGACGTCCGGGAAATGTTGTATGCCAAAGACGATGTCGACTTTGAGAGATTAACACAAAATTTTTCAAATGATCGAAATGATGATGGTTTATCTGAGTTGGTTTTTAGCCTATTTACATTTGCGAGTTCGAAACCAGATCCTACCGGTTGGTTGGCTAGTTTGGCAGCAACTTATGATGTTGGCGATAATTTAATCAGTAGTTCGTTTTACCAAAAGAGTATTAAGCCATTAGTTCAAGCAAATTTAACGCAAATCCAGGCCGATTTAAAAACGGCTCTAGAACTATCAATTCAATTTGGGTTAGAGAAACATCAAGCAGTGACTGAAGAAGAAAGTCAGATGTTGTTAGCTGTTGTCCAATCTGTTGAAAACGATGGTTCTTGGAATCAAATTCGCGATAATATTCGTGGGTACGAATTGAAACGTGCGCCTAGTGTGCCAGCTAAAAATTTAGAAGATGACCAAGCTGTTGCTAAGGATCAAATTAAAGAATTAAAAGCTGGAATAAAAAAACGTTTAGCTAACTTATCAGAACAATTTTTTGTTTTAAATGAAACAGAAACACTGCATATCATGACAGAATCTAAGAAATTAGTTGAAAAATTAGTCAGTGTGATTGGCTTATTTAGTGATGCCTTCACCAAAGAGAAACGTCAAAGACATATACTTGATTTTAATGATTTGGAGCATTTAGCACTGGACATTTTAGCGAGTGATTCTGAATCTTCCGAGCAAACACAAGCTGCTCTACAAGGAAAATATGAAGAAGTTCTGGTAGATGAGTATCAGGATACTAATCAACTACAAGAAGCTATTTTGACAAGGGTAACCACGACTAATCCCGGTAATATGTTTATGGTGGGGGATGTAAAGCAGTCAATATATGGTTTTAGGCTGGCTGATCCTAGTTTGTTTTTAAGTAAATACCAAGCTTATAAAGAAACTGACAGTAATGGAAATCGAATTATCTTAGCTGAAAATTTTCGTTCTGTGAAGAATGTAACAGATGTGACTAACTTAATTTTTACCCAGATTATGGATGAAACCGTTGGACAAATGGCTTATGATAATGATGCTAAATTGGTTTTTGGGGCAAACTACTACCCAGATATTGAGCAAAAAGCAGAAGTGCTGATTTACGAATCTGATGAACCTGAATCTGCAGAAAGACCGGATGATGATAGTGAAGCAACGAATGATCAGTTTGAAATTGATGGTAAATCGGAAGGCCAAATTGCTTTAATTGGTCAACGGATTCAAGCGTTAATCGTAGATGAAACAGAGATTTTTGACCGTGATAAATCAGAAAAACGTCCCGTTGAATACCGAGATATTGCATTACTAGTCCCAACTCGTAAAAATAATTTGGTGATTATTGACCAATTTAAAAAAATGGGTATTCCAGTCGTTGTGAATGATGCGGAGAGCTATTTCCAAACAACTGAAATCAGAATTATGATGTCATTATTACGAATTATTGATAATCCCTATCAAGATATTCCATTGGTAAGTGTCCTACGGTCGCCAATTGTTGGATTAGATGAAAATCAACTGGCCTATTTACGGATTGGCAACCGAACAGATGATTACTATCAAGCGGTGTTAACTTTTTATCAAAATTTTGATACGTTTAAAGCAGGTAGCTTCGCAAAAACACTGTATAATAAAATTGAACGTTTCTTAACACAACTTTCGGGCTTTCGTGAAATCGCGCATGAAAATCAAATTGCGACCTTAATTTGGCAGATTTATCAGGATACTGGATTTCTTGATTATGTCGGGGGGATGCCAGCTGGAAGTCAGCGCCAAGCCAATTTACATGCGTTGTATAACCGAGCTCACGCTTACGAAAATAGTAGTTTTAAAGGTTTATTCCAGTTTGTGCGCTTCATTGAAAAAATGCAGGAACGCGATAAGGATTTAGCAGAAGCACCTGTACAAAATGTCGCAAATGCAGTGTCAGTCATGACAATTCATGGTAGTAAGGGACTTGAATTTCCAATGGTCTTCTTGGTTGACGCGACACACCAGTTTAATCAAATGGCGATGCGAAAACCTTATTTAATTGATGATCAGGCTGGATTAGGAATAACCTATTTAAATCCTGAAAATCGGACGATGGAAGATACGCTACAAAAAACAATTGTAAAATCAGCTGCTATTGCAAAATCAGAAGCGGAAGAAATGCGATTACTGTACGTAGCCTTAACGCGTGCGGAACAACGATTATTTATTGTGGGGGCTTACACAAATAAAAAAACGGCAATTAATCATTGGCAAAAGGCATTTCAAAGCCAACAATTAGTTTTAAATGCAACAGCTCGAAGTGGTATTAAAAATTTCATGGATTGGATTGGTATGGCGCTAGTTCGTCATCCTACTTTTGATATGTCACTATTATTGGATCCAGCAACATCATCACTACTATTAAGTGATGATGAAACGCAATTTAGCGTTAAATTTTATCAAAAAACCGACCTGAACCAGATGAGTAAAGTGAGTGAAGAAGTTTCTCAGACGGATTGGTTAGAAACAATCACGGGTGAGATGCCTGAGACGTTTGAGGATATTGATGTTAATCAAATTGATCAAGTCTTAAATTTTCAGTATCCATTCGATAATTTAACTAAAACAACTGCTTACCAAGCTGTATCGGAAGTAAAACGTCTATTCGATGATCCAGCTAATCGCGAAATGAATCAGTTGAGTATTGAAGGACAAGGCAACCGATACGTTACGAGTGAACTTGCTGTACCGAAATTTATGCAGGGAGTTGCAGCACCAATGGGAAGTGATATTGGGAGTGCAACTCATCTCATTTTACAAGAATTAGATTTAACTAGTGAGATAACTTTAGCGATAATCCAAGCTAAAATTGAGCAATTAGTGACGGCAAAAGTAGTCACTAAAGAAGTTGCTACGTTAATTAATGGACAACACATTGCCAATTTCTTTCAAACGGATTTAGGCAAAGAAATTCTAACTATAGGTAACGATGTACAACGTGAAGCGCCATTCTCAATGTTACTACCTGCCAATGAGCTATTTCAAAAGGTTGAGTCAAATAAGGAAAAAGTTTTGATCCATGGAATTATCGATGGTTATTTTGTAAAAGATAATACGTTGGTGGTATTTGATTATAAGACTGATAAAGTTTCTAAAGACAATACAATAGAAGAAATAGAAAAATTGACAGCACGTTATCGTGGCCAATTGAACTTATATGGCGAAGCACTAGAGAATATGACTGGGTTGAAAGTTGCGCATAAATATCTGTATTTGCTGTCTATTAATCAAGTTGTTGAAGTTTAATAATTCGAAGATCTCATTTCAATGAGGTCTTTTTTTAATCAATGAAAAGAATAAGAAAATATTTTAAGCAATTTCAATACCACTTTGTGTTAAAAAAATAAAATAGCATTGTATATAACAAAACTTTTTTTATAAATTGGTATAGATAAGATTTTGTTGAATGAAACAAGCTATGGAAACGTAAAAAAACCCATCATATAGGTTGATAACTAATATCTATACGATTAAATGGTATAATTGTAAGCGAATACAAATTAATATTTTTAATAGTAATTCGTAATCGTTGTGCTATACTTAACAACATAGACGTTATGGAAACGATATTATTTTTAAGTGTTTCGTAACATTTTAAAATTAAATCAGATTACCTAGGAACAAAAGCAAAATGCTTAAGTTGTTTTTGAAATAATTTTTGCGTGTTTTTATATTATAAATGTAAGCGTTTTTCCGGAGTTCTTACAGTAATCTGATAAAAATTTAGGAGGTTTTAAAATGGTTGGAATTGTAATTGCAAGTCACGGTAAATTTTCCGAAGGCATCATGCAATCCGGTTCAATGATTTTTGGTGAACAAGAAAATGTTCAAGCTGTAACTTTCATGCCAAACGAAGGACCAGACGATTTAAAAGCTCATCTTGAAGCAGCAATTGCTACTTTTGATGATCCTGAAGAAGTCTTATTCTTAGTTGATTTATGGGGTGGATCACCATTTAATCAAGCAAACGGTTTGCTTGACGCTCATAAAGATAAATGGGCAATTGTTACAGGTTTAAACTTACCAATGTTAATTGAAGCCTACGCAGCACGCTTGTCAATGGATTCTGCACAAGAAATTGCTGCAAGTATTCTAAGCGAAGCAAAAGGTGGCGTTAAGATTAAGCCAGAAGATTTAGCACCAAAAGAAGCAGCTGTTGTTGCAACAAACAAACCTACTGGTTCAATTCCTGAAGGAACTGTAATCGGTGATGGTAAAATTAAATACGTTTTAACACGTATTGATTCACGTTTATTGCATGGACAAGTTGCTACAGCATGGTCTAAATCAGTTAAGCCTGACCGTATTATCGTTGTTTCTGATAATGTTGCTAAGGATACACTTCGTAAAAACTTAATTGAACAAGCTTCACCACCTGGTATTATTGCACATGTTGTGCCAATTGCTAAGATGATTGAAGTTTCAAAAGACCCTCGTTTTGGTGGAATGAAAGCATTACTTCTTTTTGAAAGTCCACAAGATGTGTTAACAGCAATTGAAGGCGGAATGAAATTTGACGAAGTTAACCTTGGTTCAATGGCTCATTCAGTTGGTAAAGTAGTTGTTAACAACGTATTATCAATGGGACAAGACGATGTTGATACTTTTGAAAAACTAGAAGATAAGGGCGTTAAATTTGATGTCCGTAAAGTACCTAACGATTCAAAAGAGAATATGGCTAACATTCTCAAAAAAGCTAAAGGTGAATTAGCAAAAGCTTAAACAACACAATAAAAGAAAATTAATTTAGGAGGCTTATTATGTCAGCTATATCAATGATTTTAGTAGTAATTATTGCCTTTCTAGCTGGTATGGGTGGAATTTTAGATGAATTCCAATTCCATCAACCACTAGTGGCATGTACATTAATCGGGTTAGTAACCGGTAATTTAACCGCCGGAATTGTTTTAGGTGGTACACTTCAAATGATCGCACTTGGTTGGGCTAATGTCGGGGCAGCTATTGCACCCGATGCTGCACTTGCTTCAGTTGCATCAGCAATTATTTTAGTATTAGGTGGACAAGGGATTAAAGGTGTTGGATCAGCTATCGCTATCGCCGTTCCCCTTGCCGTTGCCGGATTATTCTTAACAATGGTTGTTCGTACACTTGCTGTTCCTATTGTTCATGCAATGGATGCAGCAGCAGAACAAGGTAATATCCGTAAGCTAGAAATATGGCATGTTCTTGCTATTGGTATGCAAGGTATCCGTATTGCTATTCCAGCCGGAGCATTGCTCTTTATTCCAGCTGAAACAGTTAAAGGTTTCCTTGAATCAATGCCCGCATGGTTAACAGATGGTATGGCTATTGGTGGTGGTATGGTTGTTGCCGTTGGTTATGCACTTGTTATTAACATGATGGCTACAAAAGAAGTATGGCCATTCTTTATTCTTGGTTTCGTAGTCGCAGCTATTACTCAATTAACATTGATCGCTATTGGTGCTATCGGTGTTGCTCTTGCTCTTATTTACTTGAACCTTTCAAAAATGGGTGGTTCATCAAATGGTGGCGGTGGCAATAATACCGGTGATCCACTTGGCGAAATTCTAAACGATTATTAAACTGGAAGAAGGAGGAATATATTATGGCAGATAAAATTGAATTAACTAAAAAAGATCGATTGGCTGTAGCATGGCGTTCAACGTTTATTCAAGGTTCATGGAACTACGAACGTATGCAAAATGGTGGTTGGACATTCTCAATGATTCCAGCAATTAAAAAATTATACAAAACTAAAGAAGAACGTACGTCAGCAATGAAACGACACATGGAATTCTTTAACACTCATCCTTATCTTGCTTCACCAATCCTTGGTGTTACATTAGCACTTGAAGAAGAACGTGCTAATGGTGCCCCTATTGATGATGTTGCAATTCAAGGTGTTAAAGTTGGTATGATGGGTCCTTTGGCTGGTGTCGGTGATCCCGTATTCTGGTTTACTGTTCGTCCAATGTTAGGTGCTTTAGGTGCTTCATTGGCTATGGGTGGTAACATTATGGGACCAATCATTTTCTTCGTAGCTTGGAATATCATCCGTATGGGATTCATGTGGTATACACAAGAATTCGGTTATAGAGCTGGTTCTAAGATTTCTGAAGATATGTCAGGTGGCTTATTACAAGATGTTACTAAAGGTGCTTCGGTACTGGGAATGTTCGTTTTAGCCGCATTAGTAGAACGTTGGGTTTCAATCAAATTTACGCCAGTTATTTCAACAGTTAAGTTGGATAAAGGTGCTTATATTGATTTTGATAAACTCCAAGGTGGAAAAGGCATGCAAACAGCTATGCAACAAGCTAGCGACGGTTTAGCTCTTTCACCAAATAAAGTAACAACATTACAAAATAACTTGGATCAATTAATTCCAGGTTTAGCAGCATTATTATTAACATTCTTCTGTATGTGGTTACTTAAGAAAAAAGTTTCACCAATTCTTATCATTCTAGGTTTATTCATAGTTGGTATCGGTGGACACGTACTTGGAATTTTATAAAATTTCAAAAAAACTCAGGAATTTTCCTGGGTTTTTTTATATGGTTCAATGCAATTAATTAAGGTATAATAAGATAACGTCAAAAAACATTGGAGTCGAAATACTATGGTCCAGTCAATTAATACAAAGGTAGACTTAACAATCGATGCAACTGCTTTCACAGGTTTAACTGATTATGGTAAAATCATGATTGGCGATAAAGGGTTTGAATTTTATAATGACCGTGATGCACGCAAGTTTATCCAAATTCCATGGGATGAAGTTGATCAAGTTATCGCGTCTGTGATGTTTAAAGGACGATGGATTCCGAGATATGCAATTAAAACGAAGAAGAATGGGACATTTACTTTTGCGTCTAAAAAACCAAAAATGGTGTTACGTGCAATGCGTAACTATGTTGATCCAGCTCATATGGTTCAATCACTTGGAATGGGCGATGTTTTAAAACGATCAGTTAAATCAATTTTTAATAAAAAAAGTAAAAATAAGTAATCAAAAAAACATTCTCATTGAGAATGTTTTTTTAGTAGATTAAAATATTTAAACGAAATTCTTCAAAACCATTATCAATTTGAAGTTCGTCGTCTTCGAACGTTAATTTCTTATAAGGACCGCCTGTCAAATAAGTGGCAATTTTATAATGTGGTAGGCCTGCCATAATATTATGGACCTGTAATGTATCCTCTTTTGGTAGGTAGCCGAGTTTTCGCATCACAGCTTGATCATCTTCAAAATAAAGTGCAATACGACTATTTTCATTGAATGATACAACATCTTCCTTTAAAGATAATTTATCAAATGACAAATCGACGGGATATTTCCAAACTTCAAGTTCTTCGTAATCAATAAGAAGGAGTAACTGAATGTTAGATTCTAAATCCTCATCGCGCCACCCTTTATTAATATTTTCATTTTTAGTTATTGTTTGTAAGACAACCTTAAAGTTTTGATTATAAAGTGATAAGTCATCAATTTCGGCATCAAGGTACCAAGGATGATTATTTTTAATTTCAAAATAGGGACTAATTGGGTATTTTTTTGAGTCAGACATTTGATTCACCTCTTTCGAACAATTGCTTTAAGTATATCCTATAATGGGTTGAAATGCAGGTCCTTTCGATTTCTAGTAGTCAGTCTTTATCTATGGTAAGATTGTGTCCCATTTAAGATAAGGCAATCATGTTCCTTAACGAAATTAATAAACCCGACTGATAATCGTTCCCAATTAGCTTATACTTAAATGATTGGAAATGGAGTGAATCATTTGATGAATAGTCGTGCATTAAAAGTAGGAATGGCTTTATCAACGAAATTAAATATTTTAAGAGCAGGGGTATTAGGTGCTAATGATGGCATCATCTCAGTTGCAGGCGTTATTCTGGGGATGGCCGGTGCTAGTCAAGGTAAGTACTATCTTGTCTTAGCTGGACTTGCTGGTATGTTTGCGGGAGCGTTCTCAATGGCTGGTGGTGAATACGTCTCAGTTTCTGCACAAAGGGATACACAAAAATCGATTATCCATTCAGCTGCAAAAAAGTTAAAAGAAAATCGTGAATTTGAAATTGAACGATTAATTAATATCTACCAAGCAAAGGGATTCTCGCGGATGGTCGCAACGGATGTGGTCAATGAACTAATGTCTCAAAATGAACTAGAAAATTACTGTAAAGAAGTTAACAATATTGATGTCGGTGAGTACTTAAATCCGTGGCACGCAGCGATGTCCTCAATGACATCCTTTGTAGTTGGCTCGCTAGTTCCATTATTATTAATAGCGATACTCCCAACTGAGTTTATGATTCCACTGACGGTTATTGGCGTTGCTTTAGCTTTACTTTTAACAGGGGCAGTAAGCGGGATATTAGGGCGTAATAATATTAGACATGCCATGGTAAGAAATGTTTTTGTTGGATTAGTAACAATGGCTGTAACTTATTATATTGGCGGTTTATTTGGTTAAAAACCTACCCTTTTTTTAAAAAAGAGGTATGCTTATCTAAAGGAGGTGTTGTTGATGTTTCCGGAAAGATTAAAAGCATTGCGCAGAGGTAGTGGATTAACGCTAACTCAATTAGCTGTTGGATTAAATCAGTCTCAAAAATCGAATCATAACTTGAATTCTGGCCCGCAGATTGGTAGTTGGGAGCGTGGTATTAATACACCCTCATATCTTGAAGTCAGAAAGTTGGCCGAATTCTTTCATGTTTCAATTGATTTTTTAGTTGGTCAAACTAACGATGAATTGATTGATCTTGAAGATTTATTCGCACGGACGGCAACACTTTTATACCGCGATAAAATTTTATCAGGTAGTGATCGTTATGAAGTTATTCAAATGATTCAAGGATATTTAATGGGTAAATACCAGCCATATAATCTGGAAGAAAATGATGATTTAGCGTTACCACTTGAAGATGAAAACAACTAAATAAAAGCGCTATTTTAGAATTTGTTTTTACAATTAGACGTGATATAATTTAGGTGGCTTTTCAAATCAAATGAAGTTGATGAGTGTCTTCGGAAACGATATCAACTGGGACGATTTGAGAGTCATAAATAAAACGTGTCACATAGACACAAGGAGGATTTTATTCATGGAACAAGGTACAGTAAAATGGTTTAACGCAGATAAAGGTTTTGGTTTCATTACTCGCGAAGATGGTAGTGATGTATTCGTACATTTCTCAGCTATTCAAGGTGACGGTTTTAAAACATTAGACGAAGGTCAAAAAGTAACTTTTGACGTTGAAGATAGTGACCGTGGACCACAAGCAGTAAACGTAAACAAAGACTAATTTAAAATCTAAACAACTTGCCATTTAGGTGAGTTGTTTTTTTATGCAAAAAAGTAGGCCGTCAATCCCCGATTGACGGCCTACTTTTAACTATTCACGAGTTGTATTAATTTTTGTATCGGCTGTTAAAGTATTTCCAGTTTTAGCTGGAACCAAGCCAAGTGTGGAACGTAATTTATCAGTGATACGTTGTTTTTCAGTTTCGCTGGCAATTTCAAAAGCTTCTCCATTGACCATTGTTCCTGTACCTTGTAGATAATCTGAATGTGAATGATGTGTTGCCTTACGATAATTGGTACCTAAGACGGTAAGATCATTGAATGTTAAATCAGTTTTCATTTGAGATGACATTGTATTTAAAAATTTATCGTCTAATAAATTTTGAAGTTGTGTACTTTTTAAAGCCACTGCCATAATAATCTGACGTTGGCGTTTTTGTCGACCGTAATCGCCAAGAGGATCATCATATCTCATGCGGGCATACGAAAGGGCTTGTTTACCGTTGACATGAGTTTTAACGCCTTTTTTGAAGCTGGCACCATTATAAGAAAAAGATAGTGGTGGATTAACGTCAACACCGTCAACAGCATCAACTAGTGATTCTAAACCGCCCATGTTGATTGTTGCGTAGAAATCAATGGGTACATTGAAATATTTTTCAACAGTTTTAACGGCAGTTGCAGCACCACCATAAGCATAGGCAGCGTTTATCTTACTTGGAAAATCTGATTCATGGTCTGAAACCGCAACTTCAGTATCACGCGGTAAACTGATTAAGGTCATTGATTCTGTTTTAGGGTTAAGTGTGGCAACGATTAAAGTATCCGTTCGGCCACCAGTTTTAGCACGACCCAAGGCACCATCATCAGAACCTAAAAGTAAAATCGAAATAGGATGGTCCTTTTCCAAAACCGCTGCGACATTTCTAGTTTTAGCAATTTTAGTAGAAGTATAGATTTTATCAGCTGCATTTTTAGCGTTTGAGTATTTATGGTAGGCATAAACGCCACCGCAGATAGCAGCGATTATTATAATGATTAACCAAATTAAGCGACGACGTTTCTTGTTTTGCTTTTTATTTTTTCTTTCGCGTTTTGGTAAAGGCAGGTGATTAGTTGTTTCTTGGTGTAGTAGTTGTTCTTTATGATAGTTTTCTCGACGACTTGACATTGAAATGTTCCCCTTTATTAATTAATGTTCGCCAATAAAAAAGCCAGCAATTAAAATGACTAAAACGATGACGGTAATTTTAACGTACAGATAATCTTTTTCTTTGTAGAAAGCATAAATTGAAATAACGACACGAAGAATTGGTGTTAGTATTAAGCAAAATAGCCCAAGCATCATAATTGCGTAAGGTTTAAGTGCGACAATTCCAGAAATGATAGCAGAAAATGAAGTTGGAAATGTATTACCTTGATAGCCTGTTGAACCTGTAACTAAGGATAGGATAAGACCAATAATCATAATTATCGCAGAAATGAAAACGCCAATTCTTAGTATTTGACCAATCATTAATTCAATTTTTGCCATTTCGGCTGATGTGTTATTTTTTTCATTCATCATTAGATAGATACCCCGAATCCTTTTAGAATCATCTGAATGCTGACATACAATAGTACAGGTACAAAAATGAGGCGAATTATTTTTGCGGGTAGGTATTGCATTGCACGCGAACCAATTGATGAACCAACTAAAATTCCTAGCGCTAATGGAACCGCAATATCAGGTCTAATTGAACCATTGAAAAAGTAGACGGTCGCACTTGCGGCAGCGGTGACACCCATCATTAAGTTACTTGTTGAACTTGATGGTTTCAACGGCATTTTCATTGCAGTATCCATTGCCATAACTTTGAAAATACCAGATCCGATTCCTAGTAGTCCACTAGCAACTCCAGCACCAAGCATAATCGCCATCCCACCTGGAACATTTTCGACTTGATAATCAACTTGTTTTTTTAGTTGTTTATCATAGTACGAACTATTCAGTTTAAATTTGGTAGATAAATAATCAGGTTCAGCTGATTTTAAAACTTCTTCACCTACAAAAATTTTTTTAAGCATGTTGTAGACAGAAAGTAGCAAAAAAGCACCGAATAAAATGAAGAGAAAGGATGTATTAAAGACTCCTGTTAAGAGTGCTCCACAAATCGCACCAATTGTCGTTGCGATTTCTAAAAACATGGCGACCCTCAAATTTAAAACGTCATCTTTTAGAAATGCAATTGTAGCACCAGAACTCGTTGCGATAACGGCAATGATACTAGCACCAATAGCGTATTTAATATCTAATCCCATCATTAAAGTTAAGACCGGGGTGACAATGATGCCGCCACCTAATCCTAAGATAGATCCTAGAGCACCTGCCACAAGACCAGCGGCAAGCATAAGTAGTAGCGTATTCATTATTTATTTTCAACTCTTTTCTAAATTTATAAAGATATCCTATTTTACCATAAACTTACATAAAATTGAGCATTTGCTTGATTTCTGTATGAATTCTTAAAGATTTTGGTAACTAACTTTAAACAAATTAAAAAATATGATAAATTATGTGGATAAAATAGACTGTAATTAAGAGGTTAGAGTAATGATTAATAAGAATAAACTTTATGGAGTAGTCATAATAGGCAGTGGACTATTCGCAATATTGACGTTATTAATAGTAACAAAAAATAATTTTATTCATGGTATAGATAATAATATCATTGCAGTTGTTAGGTTTCATCCTACAGCGCAACTAGACCAAGTGATGCAGATAATCAGTTGGCTAAGTAGTCCGATGATGATAGGGTTGTATTCAGTCATTTTGATGATTATTTTATATAAATTACGACGAGGTGTACTCGCTATTTGGACAGGGATGACCATAATGACTGGAGCACTGTTAATTAAGCTCATTAAAAGTAGCGTCCAGAGACCTCGACCAGTGGGGCATGGATCAATTACTGGATTCAGTTTCCCCAGTGGACATACGTTCGGGGTGGCATTATTTTGTCTAACGATAATGAGTATTATGCTGGTAGAATTTAAGTATAGTAAACAATTTTTGATTAACTGCTTATTAGCGATATGGATCATGATGATTATGATTTCAAGAGTATATCTACAAGCTCACTTTCCGACGGATACGGTAGGCGCTGTTCTTTTAACAGTCACTTGGATAGCCATTGCACGCGTTATATATCTAAAAATTCTGAATAAATTTAAAATTGAGGGCTAAAAAATGAATCAATATGAAACGAAACGGCTTGTGGTACGTCCGTTATGCTCATCAGACATAAATGACATATATGAATATGCTTGTGATGAAACGGTTGGTCAAATGGCTGGCTTTTTACCCGTGAATTCATTGGCTGAAGCTAGTTTGTTCGTTGCGACGCTACAAAAACAAAGTATATTTGCGATTGAGTGTAAAGGAAATCAAAAAGTAGTCGGTAATATCGGTTTATATGAAGTAGTTGATGAGAATCAAGAACCTAGTTTGGTAGTTAAAGAGGTTGGCTATGCACTAAATCCTATTTTTAAGAATCAAGGGATAATGACTGAAGCAGTTCAAGGACTTTTAACAATGGCTCAGGCGTTAGATTTAGAACGTGTAATTGGCGTGACAACTATTGAAAATAAAGCATCTATCAAAGTGTTAAAAAAATCCAATTTTAAATTTGTTGAAAAAAGAGCGGTTTCATCCCTTTTTCAACCTGCTGCTCTAATTAATGAAATTGTTTATGCGGTTGATTTAAAATAATCAATACCAATTGTCAACGACATATGTTATCCTTTATTCGTATATATAGAACTATTTGAAAATTAATCAACCGGGGGTAGCTGACTATGCAATTAACAAAAGGATTTGAACAAGCAGCGTGTATTATTTCTTTATTGGCAACGCAGGATAAGGGTGTGCCAATTTCATCGCAAGTAATCAACGCTCGTCTTGGTGGTTCACAAACTTATCTTCGTAAAATTATGCGTAAGTTAGTCGTTGCGGGACTTGTGAAATCTGTTTCAGGTAATAATGGCGGTTTTACGTTAGCAAGGGATGCTAAGGATATCAATTTATTAGAAATTGTGGAGGCTTCGGAAGGAAAGATTGAAACCTATCCAAACTTCGGTTTCTTTGATCGTGTATTTCGTGAATTTAAACAAGATACAGAAAAAGCAACCGTCGTCGTTAATAGTGTTTTTGCTGAAGCGGATAAACGTTGGGCTAATTATTTAGAGTCACAAACGGTTTATCAACTAATTGCAGCAACGTTTGACGAAACTGAAATTCCTTTAATTAATTGGAATGAAGAAGATATCAGTGGTCAACGTAAATTAATCATTCAAAAAATTGTCGAAAATGTAACCGGAAATCATAAATAACGAAACCATTATTAACCATAACTGGGTTAATAATGGTTTTTTATTTAGGCTTACATTTGGTAAGTTTAAACCATAGTCATTTATTTGTGAAAATGCTATCATGGATACTACTAAAACAAATTCGGAGGAAATCTAATGACAGATAATAAATATTACGGCGCAGATGCCATTGTTGATAGTTTAATAAATCATGATGTGAAATATGTATTTGGTATTCCTGGTGCAAAAATTGATCGTGTTTTTGAAAAATTGGAACATCCGACGAATTCTAAATCGCCAGAATTAATTATTACGCGCCATGAACAAAATGCAGCATTTATGGCTGCTGGGATTGGTCGTATTACAGGTAAACCGGGGGTTGTTTTAACGACTTCCGGACCTGGTGCAAGTAATTTGGCAACAGGCGTTGTGACGGCTACGGCAGAAGGTGATCCTGTTCTTGCTATTTCTGGTCAAGTGAAACGTTCAGATTTAACGAGACTAACGCATCAAAGTATGAATAACACGGCATTATTTGAACCAATCACTAAATATAGTGCAGAGGTTCAAGAACCTGAGAATATTTCAGAAGTGATTGCTAATGCTTACCAAGAAGCTGAGGCTGCAAAGCAAGGGGCAAGTTTCGTTAGTATTCCCCAAGATGTAACAGATTCAGAAGTGAAAACAAAAGTTATCCAGCCTTTAATGGCACCTAAATTAGGTCCCGCTAGCCCGGTAGAAAGTACACTTTTAGCACAAGAAATTAAAGCAGCAAAATTACCTGTTTTACTTGTGGGAATGCGGGCATCTTCACCAGAAGTAACAAAAGCTATTCGTAATTTAGTTGAAGCAACGAATCTACCTGTTGTGGAAACATTTCAAGCCGCTGGTGTGATATCGCGTGAATTAGTCGGTGATTTCTTTGGTCGTGTGGGCTTATTCAGAAATCAACCAGGGGATCAATTACTTAAAAAGAGCGATTTAGTTATTACAATTGGCTATGATCCTATTGAATATGAACCACGTAACTGGAATGCAGAAGGAACAGCTAATATTGTTGTTGTTGACGATATGCGTTCAGAGATTGATCATAATTTCCAACCAAAGAAAGAGTTAGTGGGCGACATCGCGCAAACACTTGAATTTTTATTACCCTATATGAAAGGCTATCAAATGGCATCTGAATCTCGTGAGTATTTAGATGGCTTACAAGAAAAATTACAGGCTAGGGATGAAGCGCCAGTTGTGACAAGTGACACATTAACCAGTCATCCATTAAGCATTATCCAAGAATTACAAAAACGTGTTTCAGATGAAATGACGGTAGCAGTTGATGTCGGTAGTTTCTACATTTGGATCGCGCGACATTTTAGAAGTTATGAACCACGTCATTTATTATTTAGTAATGGGATGCAAACATTAGGAGTTGCGTTACCTTGGGCAATTTCAGCGGCCTTAGTTCGACCTAATACACAAATCGTCTCAATTTCTGGAGATGGTGGATTCTTGTTTTCAGCCCAAGATTTGGAAACAGCGGTTCGTTTGAATCTGAATATTGTTCATATTATTTGGAATGATGGACACTACGATATGGTTAAATTCCAAGAAGAAATGAAATATGGTCAATCTGCCGGTGTGAATTTTGGCGCAGTGGATTTTGTGAAATATGCGGAAAGTTTTGGTGCAAAAGGCTTACGCGTTGAAAAAGCACAAGATTTAGCTAAAACATTAGATGAAGCATTTGCAACTAATGGTCCTGTTATTGTTGATATACCAGTTGATTATAAAGATAATCAAGAATTAGGACAATCAATTTTAATGGATCAATTATATTAAAATAATTTTCAAGAGAGGTCAACGACATGCAAGATATAAAAAAGGTTTATCAACATGGTACCTTAGCAACATTAATTGAAGGCTTGTACGAAGGCACATTGAGTGTTGGAGAATTATTGAAACATGGTGATTACGGAATTGGAACTGTTGGTGATTTAGATGGCGAAATGATTGTGATTGACGGAAAGGCTTTCCAGATTACTGCAAAAGGTCAAATTAATCAAGTTAGCGATGACGTTCTTGTTCCATTTGCGACAGTCCATTTTAATCAAGCAGACGCATCTATTCAATTTGAAAATGTGGCAGGAAATGTTTTAGAAGAGCAATTACTTGAATTATATCCTTACCAAAATTTATTTTTTAGTGTTCTTATTAAAGGAACATTTAGTAAAATGAGTACACGATCTGTTGCTAAACAAAGTAAACCGTATCCAGAATTAACTGCGGTAACTGCCAAACAATCGGAATTTGAAGAAGAAGATATTGATGGAACAGCTATTGGCTATTTCACACCTGAGTTATTTCAAGGAATTGGTGCAGCGGGATTCCATATTCATTTTTTATCTGATGAAAATAAAATGGGTGGACATATTTTAGATTATCATTTAAAAAATGGGGTTGTGAGTTTACAGCCATTTAGTTCGATTGAACAACACTTTCCAATCGAAAATGAAGCTTTTTTAAAAAATGAAACAGATATTGAAAAGTTGCATGATGAAATTAATATAGCTGAAAATTAGGATACAGCTTGCAAAATATCAGTGAATTGATTATAGTAAGAATTATCGAAAGAAGAGGATGCAGTTTTCATAAGTATGTTTAATGAAGCAATTAAGTGCTGAAGAAGTTAAACTGAAAGGGTGAACTGCCGAAGTGGATGCTAACTTAGATTTAGTGACTGCTGGGGTCTGATTTAATAAGTCAGAAACTGTCGTGATTATATAGTAATCACGGGGCGCTTATAACGATTTGACTGAGTCTATTAATCTGAGTCTTTTTGTATAACGCGTAATAGTGTTGTACAAAAGGTCTCTTTTTCTTTTCTCAATTTTAAAAATCACGAGTGCTCCTCTATATATAGGGGGGATTTCATATGGCAGAACAAGAAGGTATGCACCGAGAGTTAAAAACAAGACACTTATCAATGATTGCCTTGGGTGGAAGTATTGGAACAGGCTTATTCGTTGCGAGTGGGTCAGCAATTTCGAAGGCAGGGCCAGGTGGTGCGTTACTAGCTTACATTGGCATTGGAATTATGGTTTACTTTTTAATGACTAGTTTAGGTGAAATGGCAACGTATTTACCAGTTTCAGGGTCGTTTGCGGTTTATTCAACGCGATTTGTTGATCCTGCGATGGGTTTTGCAATGGGTTGGAATTACTGGTTTAACTGGGCAATTACATTGGCTGTTGATATTAGTACAGCTGCCTTGGTTATGCAATTTTGGTTGCCAGATGTACCAGGATGGATTTTTAGTACAATCTCGTTAGTTATTATTTTTTCAATTAATGCGTTGTCAGTTAAATCATTTGGTGAAACAGAATATTGGTTATCAATTATTAAAGTGGTGACTGTCATTGTCTTCTTAATCGTTGGTGTATTGACTATATTTGGTATTCTAGGTGGCCATGCAACGGGACTTGAAAACTTTACAATGAAGAAAGCTCCATTTGTTGGTGGTGTTCCAATGATTCTAAGTGTATTCGTCGTCGCTGGTTTCTCTTTCCAAGGAACTGAATTAATCGGTATTACGGCGGGAGAATCAGAAACGCCTGAAAAGAGTATTCCAAAAGCAATTAAACAAGTGTTTTGGCGGATTCTACTATTCTATATTTTCGCTATTTTTATCATTGCAGCAATTATTCCGTATACAAGTCCAGATTTACTCGGCTCAAGCGCATCAGATATTTCAATTAGTCCATTTACATTGGTCTTTCAAAGAGCTGGGTTAGCCTCTGCAGCAAGTGTTATGAATGCAGTTATCTTAACATCTGTACTTTCAGCTGCAAATTCAGGAATGTATGCATCAACTCGAATGCTTCATTCACTTGCGGAACAGGGTTACGCTCCTAAAAAGTTTAAACAAACGAATAGTCGTGGTATTCCAATGGCAGCACTAGTGGGAACAACATTTATCGGATTACTCACATTTTTAGCAAGTGTTTTTGGAGCAAAAGTGTATGTCTTTTTACTGAGTGCTAGTGGGTTAACTGGATTCATCGCTTGGCTAGGAATTGCAATCTCACATTACAGATTTAGAAAAGCGTTCAAAGCGCAAGGACATGAAGTGTCAGAATTAAAGTACTCTGCAAAATGGTTCCCAGTGGGCCCTATTTTAGCGCTTGTTCTTTGTATTTTAGTTATTCTTGGACAAGATATTCAATCATTTAAAAATTTTGATTGGGAAGCAATCTCGGTTAGTTATATGAGCATTCCGTTATTTGTTATCTTGTACACATATTATAAAATACGCTATAAAACAAAATTAATTCCATTAAAAGATGTAGATTTATCAAAGAAATGAGGCACATTTTGACTAGAAGAAAATGGATGATGATGGTAGTAATGATGTGTGCACTATTAATAGGTGCATGCGGTAAGAAAGCGAATACGACACCTAGCCATAAAACGGTAAAAGTCACACAAAAAAGTGAGCTACCTAAAGGTGTAAAGGCAAATGATTGGAATTTAATATTAGTTAATTCAGAGCATAAACTCAAGCAAGAACTGGATTTTAAACAGAAAATAGATGGAAATGTTATTGTAAATTCAAAAATTGAGAGTGCTTTGAATGATTTTGTATCAGCAGCAAATAAGGCCGGGTATAAGGCGTCACTGGTATCTGGTTATCGATCAATTAGCTACCAAAAAGAGGTCTATGCAGACTCAATTAAAAGCTATGAAAATTCGGGAAAGTCAGTTGCTCAGGCTAAACAATTAACAAAAGAGTATGTGGCAGAACCAGGATCAAGCGAACATCACACCGGACTAGCAGTCGATATGATGTCATCAAATTGGTATGCCAAACATAATGATTTAGATAATAGTAGTGAAACAGATAAGGGTCAAAAATGGTTAATCAACCATGCGGTAAATTATGGATTTATATTGAGATTCCCGAAAGATAAAGAAAAATCGACTAAAATTGATTATGAAACATGGCATTTCCGCTATGTTGGTAAAAGTAACGCGAAATATATAGTTAAGCATCATCTTTCGTTAGAAGAGTATATCGATTTGCTTAATAAAGCGGGTAAGAATTAAACTTGCAATTTAATAAAACAACGCTTATTATTAAAGTAATAAATAAACACGGAAAACGTTATAAGTAGGCATTTAAGAGACGTAATGGTGGTGGAAATTACGAAGCTGAAAATCCGGCGTGAATAAGTGGGTGGGTAATGCCACACGGGAGACCGTTATCTATTTGAGTGTGACAAATGATTATTTGTCGAACTTGGGTGGTACCGCGAAAATGAGCCTTTCGTCCCAATTAGTGGATGAGTGGGCTTTTTTTATACAAAAAAAGGAGGAACAGAATATGTTAGATATTAAAATGATTCGTCAAAATGTCGATGAAGTTAAGGAACAATTGGGTAATCGTGGGGTAAAACCAGAGATTATTGATGAAATGGTTGAAAAGGATCGTAAACGTAGGGATATTATTGTTCAAACCGAAACTTTAAAAAAGAAAAGAAACGATGTATCGCAAGCTATTGCACAATTAAAACGAAATAAAGAAAATGCAGATGCTCAAATCGAAGAAATGAAAAAAGTCGGAGATGAAATTAAAGCATTTGATGAAGAATTAAAGGTTTTAGATGCAGACGTAACAGATATGGCATCGCGACTACCAAATATGCCAAATAAAACGATTCCAGTAGGTCCTGATGAAGATTCAAACATTGAATTAAGAAAAGTAGGTACACCAAGAACTTTTGATTTTGAGCCGAAAGCACATTGGGAAATCGGTGAAAATTTAGATATTTTAGATTTTGAACGTGGCGCTAAAGTGTCGGGCAGTCGATTCCTATACTATAAAGGATGGGGAGCTCGTTTAGAACGTGCTTTATACAATTTTATGCTTGATCAACATGCAATTGATGGTTATACAGAGATTATTCCTCCATATATTGTTAATGATGAGTCAATGTACGGAACTGGTCAATTTCCGAAGTTTAAGGAAGACGTTTTTCAAATCGCAAATGAAAATTTAACGTTAATTCCAACAGCAGAAGTACCATTAACTAATTACTACAGGGATGAAGTTATTCCGGAAGAAAAATTACCAGTATATTTCACAGCTCTCTCACCCTCATTCAGATCTGAAGCAGGAAGCGCTGGAAGAGATACACGTGGATTGATTAGATTGCATCAATTTAATAAAGTTGAAATGGTGAAATATACTAAACCAGAAGATTCATATGCAGAACTAGAAAAAATGACAAGTGATGCAGGCAGAATTATGGAAAAACTTGGGTTACCATATCATGTGATAACATTGTCAACGGGAGATATGGGATTCTCAGCAGCAATGACACATGATTTAGAGGTTTGGTTACCTGCACAAAATATGTATCGTGAAATTTCAAGTTGTTCTAATACTGAAGCATTTCAGGCTCGTAGGGCTCATATCCAATATAGGGATGATGATGGAAAATTACAGTTTGTACACACGTTGAATGGTTCAGGATTGGCAGTTGGTCGTACGCTAGCAGCAGTTCTTGAAAATTATCAGAATGAAGACGGGTCGGTAACTATTCCGGAAGTTCTTCAACCATACATGGGTGGATTAGACATTATTAAATAGCTTTTATCAAAAAAGCGACTTAAACTTATCAATTCGATGAGGTTAAGTCGCTTTTTTGATAAAGTAATAATTAATAAATCAAATTTATCTGTAATGAAGTATTGACAGGGTGTATACCAGATGGTATATTAATAAAGCTGATTGATACGGCAAGAAGAAATGAATATTTATTCAAAAAAATTCTTGACAAATCATGACGTGGTTGATATGATATAAAAGTTGTCAAAAGCAACCAAGTAGATCTTTGAAAACTGAACAAATTTTCGACAAATCAAATGT